>CAXBDO010000096.1:0-8090 GCA_963974165.1 uncultured Aequorivita sp. | reverse complement strand
GATTCGAACCGCTGTAGCAGCTTTTGCAGAGCTGAGCCTAGCCACTCGGCCACGATGCCCTATTGCGCTTGCAAATGTAAAAAAATTAAACTTAAAAATCCTATTTAAAAAGTAAATTACCTTTCACGTTTCATAGTAATACTTACTTCCGCAACATCGCCACCAATGGGCGGATTTCTTTTTGCCACGGTTACTTTTACTGCTGTAACCATTTCAACATTAAAAAAAATGGAATCTATAATTCTGTTTGCAACCTGTTCCAAAAGTTTGGCCCTAATGGCCATTTCATCACGTACAATTTTTTGCAACAGAACATAATCTACCGTATCTGTTAGCGAATCTGTTTGTGAGGCTTTTTTTAAATCTGCCTTTACGGAAAGGTTTACCAAATAATCTGAGCCTATTTGTCCTTCCTCAATTAAACAGCCGTGGAAGGCGTAAATCTTTATATTTTTTAAGCGAATGGTACCCATGGAATTAGTTTTCGCAAAGATACTTTTTTATGTTATTTGGTTACCTTTGTAGCGCTTAAATGAAAAGCAAAATTTTACAATACAGAATTCGTCTTTAAACTATAATTTATGACTAACGAGGCCGCGCCGCTGAATTTTATTGAACACATAATTGAGGAAGATCTTTCAAAAGGATATACAAAGGAACAATTGTGTTTTCGTTTTCCGCCCGAACCCAATGGATATTTGCATATTGGCCACGCCTCATCCATTTGTTTAAATTTTGGCCTGGGCGAAAGATACAATGCACCGGTTAACCTTCGTTTTGACGATACCAACCCAGCAAAGGAAGAGCAGGAATTTGTTGATGCTATTAAGCGCGATATTTCTTGGTTGGGCTATGAATGGGCTACTGAATGTTATGCATCAGACTACTTTCAACAACTATACGATTGGGCTGTGCAACTTGTAAAGGATGGAAAAGCTTATGTAGATTCACAAAGTTCTGAAGCTATTGCCGAACAAAAAGGAACCCCAAACACACCAGGAAAACCAAGTCCGTTTAGAGATAGATCTGTTGCCGAAAATTTGGATTTGCTAGAAAAAATGAAGAACGGCGAAACCAAGGAAGGGGAGCATGTGCTACGTGCAAAGATCAACATGGCATCGCCCAATATGCTTATGCGCGATCCGGTTATGTACCGTACTATCAATAAACACCACCATCGCACAGGAACCGAATGGAAAATTTTCCCAATGTACGATTGGACCCACGGAGAAAGCGATTATATAGAACAGGTATCACATTCATTCTGTACACTTGAATTTCTGCCCCATAGAGAGCTTTATGATTGGTTTTTGGACCAAGTGCACGATAAAGATAAATTACGCCCTAAGCAACGCGAATTTGCCCGTAGAAACTTAAGTCATACCCTTGTTAGCAAGCGAAAATTGGCGCAATTGGTAAGTAGCGGGGTTGTAACAGGCTGGGACGATCCGCGTATGCCTACTATTTCTGGTTTGCGTAGAAGGGGATATACGCCAGATTCCATCAAAAATTTTGCAGATAGCATTGGCGTTGGAAAACGCGAAAACCTAATTGATGTATCGCATCTTGAATTTAATGTTCGCGAAGATTTAAATAAAAAGGCCCCGCGAATAATGGTGGTTTTGGATCCGGTAAAATTGATTATCGACAATTATCCTGAAGGGAAAACAGAGATGCTCGAGGCTGAAAATAATCAGGAAGATGAAAGTGCTGGCTATCGTGAAGTTCCTTTTTCGAGGGAATTATTGATTGAAAGGGAAGATTTTCTTGAAGAGGCAAACCGTAAATTTTTCCGATTGACTATTGGGAAAGAGGTGCGCTTGAAAAACGCCTATATTATTAAAGGCGAAAGCGTAGTAAAAGATTCGGAAGGAAATATTACCGAAATACATTGTACCTACGATCCAGACAGCAAAAGTGGAAGCGGCACCGAAGCATCATTGCGCAAAGTAAAAGGAACCCTGCATTGGGTTTCTAAAGAACATGCCCTGCCAGTAGAGATAAGACTTTATGACCGCCTTTTTACAGTGCCTTCACCAGACACAAATAAGGAAAAGGATTTTATGGAATTCATTAATCCAGATTCGCTACAAGTAATTACGGGCTATGCCGAACCAAGTGTTATAGATTCAAAAATTGAGGACAAATATCAATTTCAGCGATTGGGTTATTTTGTAGTTGATAGAGACTCGACTTCAGAAAAATTAGTCTTCAATAGAACAGTGGCATTGCGCGACTCTTGGGCTAAAATCTCCGAATAATTAACACTTTTCTTTTTTAAATCTCGGTATTTTAAGAATAATTGGCTATTATATTAGCTTTTTAAGACAAATTTATAACTTAAAAATTAACTATTAACCGGTTGTTAACAGCAATCGGTATTGCCGTTGTTTACCTTTGAAGTTATTAACTAATAAATTACAAAATAATGGCATCAAATACCGGTCAAACACTTATCGCATTATTAACTGGAGCAGCTATAGGAGCTGGACTAGGAATTCTTTATGCGCCAGACAAAGGGTCTAAAACCAGAGATAGATTGAGCAAAGAAGCAAGAAAGGCTCAAAAACAACTGAACAAACAATATCAAGAAACTAGCAGTAATTTAACTGATAGAGCACAACGTGCCCGTGTTAGTTTTGAGCAAAAGCTAAATGAAACGCTATCTTCCGCAAGTTTTAAGGCAGATGATATTTTATTGGCCATGGAAGATAAATTGGAAGCATTAAGAAAACAAAATGCAAAATTGCAGTTAGATTCTAAAGTTGACCAAACTAAAGCTCAGGCTAAAAAAGTAACTTCATAATATGGCATTTAGCAGCCTAAAAGAAAATCTTAATCGGGTAGCCGACAGAATAGAAGATTACAGTGTAAGCATGGCGGAGTATTATAAACTCCGCCTGTTTAAATCTAGTATGAAGGGGGCTATTTCCCTAGTAAACTTATTGGTTTACGGAAGCCTTTCCCTTTTTGTAATGCTGTTTTTATCTATAGGGGCCGCCTTTTGGCTCGGAACTTTTTTTGAGCACCACTATGTAGGGTTTTTATTGATTGGCGCCTTTTACGGCATTATTCTCTTTTTCATGTTTATTTATGGAAGAAAGATTATTGAACGCTATTTGCTCCATAAGTTTTCTGGGCTTTTATATGATGAAGACGATTTAGATCCTGAAACCGTTGCCGAAAATGAAATTGCAGAATATCAGGAAGCTTTGCGGGAAGAATCTCCCGATCAACCTATTTCAAATTAATTTTTATGAAGCGATACACTACATTTGAAGAGATAAATAGAGATTTGAAATATCTTCGGCTTAAATCGCAAATAGATCTTGAAGAGGTAAAACTAGGTTTAACCCAAAGTAAAGAGTCTATTAGCGAAACTTTTTCGCCTCTTAATTTAATAGCGAACACCGTTGGATCTATTCTTAAAAAAGCATTCGTTTATAAAATAGTAGATAAATTGGTAGGTATTAAACCAGTTAAAAAAGAGGAATACGAAGACAATTAATTTCTTTTAAATCTTATAAAATAAAAAACAGCGCCCCTCATTTTTATGAAGGGCGCTGTTAATTTTGGGATTATTAGATTTAGTAGTTTAAATCATCTCCTTCCTCAGCTCTCGGAGGTGCTTCACGTTTAGGTTTCTTTTTAAGGATAATTCCTTTCTCCTTATTTTTTTTCTTCATTTCCTCGCCAATTTGGTTGCTAGCTACAAATGAAGCAATCATATTATTCAACATTTCGCTACCTGCTTGTGGCGAATTTGGCAATAAAATTAGATTGGTATTTGTTGCTTCACCAATTGATTGTAACGTATCATAATGCTGCGTAACTACAATTAATGCCGATGCTTCTTGCGAGTTAATACCCACATTGTTTAAAACATCTACACTTTCCTCCAATCCGCGGGCAATTTCCCTACGTTGGTCTGCTATACCTTGACCTTGCAAACGCTTGCTTTCCGCCTCTGCACGTGCCTTAGCTACAATTTTAATTCGTTCTGCTTCAGCTTCAAATTCTGCAGCCACCTTTTCGCGCTCTGCGGCGTTAATACGGTTCATTGCTGCTTTCACCTGAATATCTGGATCAATATCAGTTACAAGCGTTTTAATAATGTCGTAACCATAAGTGCTCATAGCTTCATTTAATTCTGCTTTTACGGCAATTGCTACATCATCCTTTCTTTCAAATACATCATCCAGCTTCATTTTAGGCACCTCTGCGCGCACTACATCAAATACATATGAAGTAATTTGATCGTGCGGATTTTCCAGCTTATAAAAGGCGTCATAAACCTTTTGTTCCAACACCTGAAATTGGACCGAAATCTTCAACCGTACAAAAACGTCATCTTTTGTTTTTGTTTCAACAATTACATCCAATTGCTGAATTTTTAGATTGATACGCCCCGCAATTCTATCTATTAAGGGAATTTTTAACTGCAGTCCCGAATGCCTAATACTTTGAAATTTTCCAAATCGCTCTACGATTGCTGCGGTTTGTTGCTTTACTGTAAAGAAACTAGCAAATAAAATAAACAGACCAATTATTAGAATTGGCACAAAAATAAATCCACCCATATTTAGATTTTAAAAATTAAACGTTGTGGAAGATACAAAATTAAAGCTATTTTGCGCCTCTTTTTGAATCCCCCGCTATGAATCTATCTAAACTGTTTTTCGCTACAATTTTTCTCCTTTCTTTTTATCAAAGTAACGCCCAGCGTAATTACAATGGCTATAATTTATTGGGAATACAGGGCGGCATTACTTTTTTTGAAATTCAGACTGAAGATTTGGTTACCGAACAGCGACAAGGTTTTAGCGCGGGATTCTCAACCCGGGGTGCCTTTAGAAATAATTTCGATTTGATTTACGGGCTAAGTTTTCACAATTCCACTATTGGGGTTGAAGGTAAAAGTCTTTTGGGAAGTCCTGAAAATATTGGATACAGCATTCAAGGAGTGCAACTAAATTTATTGTGCAGCTATAATCTAATAATGAATCATTTAAGTTTTGAGATCGGCCCAGTAGTAGGTCTCAATGGTAACATGAAACTGGACAATAACAAGTTTGAAAACTATATTTTAAGCGGTTATAATACTGTACGGGCAAAAGATATTCAGGATATTTCGAAATTTAATGTAGCACTGGCAGGGGGCATTACTAGCGGCTTTGAACATTTTCGTTTAAGCGCACAGTACCAATATGGACTAGCAAATATGTTAGCTCCATTGAATGGAAAGGGTTTGGAAAACAGCAATTTTAAAGGCAATAGTTCCACCATTTTATTGATGGGTATACTTTACTTTTAACCTATAAAATTAATTGCTTTTTCGATTCGCGAAATACTCTCTTCTTTTCCTAAAATGGAAACAATATCAAAAACATCCGGGCCTTTCATTTCACCAACTAATGCCAAACGCAATGGCATCATTACTTTTCCGAAGCCAATATTTTCTGAAGTAATCCATCCCTTTACTTTATCTGAAATATTTTCAGATGAGAAGTCGTCCGTAGAATTTAAAATAGATACTACTTTATGCAATAATTCCGGAGTTTCAGGTTTAAAGGCTTTGTCGGCAGCTTTCTGATCAAAAGATTGCGGAGCCTCAAAAAAGAAACTTCCCTGTTCCCAAAGGTCGCTTACAAAGGTGGCACGTTCTTTTAATAGTGATACTATTGTTGTCAGGTTGAGCGCAGTCGAAATCTTTTTCTCACTTAGAAATTTTGAAAAATCTTCCGCGAGCTTTTCATCTTCAACAGTCTGTAAATATTGATGTTGAAACCATTTTGTTTTTTCGGGATCAAATTTAGCCCCGGCTTTATGTACGCGTTCCAGGTCAAAAGCTGAAACCAATTCATTCAAACTAAAAATTTCTTGTTCGGTTCCTGGGTTCCAACCCAAAAATGCTAACATATTTACAACCGCTTCTGGCAAATAACCATCTTCGCGATATCCAGAAAAAAGGTCGCCTTCTGCGGTTTTCCACTGCAGTGGGAAAACGGGAAAGCCCATTTTATCGCCATCACGCTTACTTAGTTTTCCGTTGCCTGTTGGCTTTAAGATTAAGGGTAAATGTGCAAATTGGGGGGCATTCCAACCAAAGGCGCGGTATAATAAAACGTGCAAAGCCAAGGAAGGTAACCATTCCTCGCCACGGATTACGTGGGTAATTTTCATTAAATGGTCGTCTACAATGTTTGCAAGATGGTACGTTGGCATCCCGTCGCTCTTAAATAAAACCTTATCGTCCAGCACATTGGTTTCCACTTGCATGCTTCCACGAATAATATCATTTAAATAAAGGGTTTCATTTTCCGGCGTTTTAAATCGAATAACATATTCATCTCCATTCGCAATTTTTTGTTGCGTTTCTTCCAAAGAAAAAGTCAGGGAATTTTTCAGTTTTAAACGGTTGTGCCAATTGTAAATAAAAGTCTTACCCTGGATTTCGTGGTCTTTTCGGTGTGCATCCAATTCATCATTACTGTCAAACGCGTAATATGCATTTCCAGATTCTATAAGCTTATCCGCATATTGCTTATAGATATCTTTCCGTTCGCTTTGGCGGTAGGGGCCACATGCTGCTTCTTTCCCAGGGCCTTCGTCGTACGGAATATTTAACCAATTTAATGCTTCAATTATATATGCCTCCGCGCCTTCTACATAACGATTTTGGTCTGTATCTTCAATTCGTAAAAGAAAATCGCCACCGTGTTTTTTCGCAAATAAATAATTGAAAAGAGCGGTGCGGACACCACCAATATGTAAAGGACCTGTTGGACTTGGGGCAAAACGCACCCTAACTTTTTGCGACATAATTTGCATTCTTTTTATGAAGGTGCAAAGGTATGAATTATGAAAGACAATGTTTTGTTAGAATTAGTATCTTTCTGGCCTAAATTGAAGACATGAAAGTATATTTTACGATTTTGTTCCTTGCTTTATTTACACATCCTTGCACTTCGCAATGGAACCTCTCGGGAAACCCTATTATAGGTGATAACTTGTATCCAATTGGTTATTCAATGTCAATTAATGGAGCTGGTAACAGAATAGTATTTGTTAAGGAAGGTCCCTCTGGTGGTAACCTTTATGATTTTACCTATGTTTTTGAATTACAGGATGGCCATTGGGTTCAATTAGGTGATGCAGTGCAAGCTGCAAATAGGGATACATCTTCATTTGTTGCAATGAGTGCCCTTGGTAATAGAATAGTTATTGGAGAAAAAAGGCTTAATGATGAGAATTTAGTCCGTGTTTTTGAATTTCAATCAATTGAGTGGATTCAAATAGGCGCTACTATTGTTTCTGAGGCTGATAATGACGGTTTTGGGGCTTCTCTCGCAATTAATGAAGATGGAAGCATAATAATTGCTGGTGCTCCAGATTATGGCTTTTCCAAAGTTTATCAGTTCGTAAATAATGAATGGGAACAAACGGGACAGACTTTAAACGGTGGTGGCGGTAGATTTGGAGACTCCGTCAGCCTTAACGCTGAAGGTAACAGAATTGCAGTTTCGTCTCCCTATAATAGTGAAAATGGAAGCGATTCCGGGAAAGTTAATATTTATGAGTATCAAAATAATGACTGGATTGATTTAGGACAGCCCATTTACGGAACCCAAATTGGCGACAAAATAGGCATAGGCAATAAACCTGGAACAAATGGAATTGATTTAAATGAAGCTGGCGATGTAATTGTTATTGGAGGTTGGGGACACATGTTAGCTCCGGATGATCAAGCTGGGCAGGTAAAAGTTTATGAGCTGTTAAATAATACTTGGGTACAGAAAGGAGAAGCTATTGAAGGAACAATTGAAAACAATTCATTTGGTGGTTCGGTTTCTATTAATAATAGTGGCGATATATTAGTTGTAGGAGATTTTCATGCATTGAACTATGGACAAGTAAAAGTATTCAAATTTGAATTAAATTCATGGGAGCAATATGGGAATACATTAACTGGAATAGATAATGGCCTCGAATCTTTTTTTGGCTTTAGTGTAGGAATTAATAATGAAGGAAATATTATTGGAGTTGGTTCTCCTGATAATAATCAATATGAACCAAGTCAAGTTCGGATT
>CAXBDO010000095.1:0-8116 GCA_963974165.1 uncultured Aequorivita sp. | reverse complement strand
AGGATTGCGAGCGTAAGAAGTTTTTTCATAGATTAAAATTATTACAGAGAGATTATTGCTTTTCGCGCACCTTCTTTTCCCATTTCCAGGCAGATGCCAGGGCATCTTCCATAGATTCTTGCGCCTTCCAGCCTAATACTTGGTTAGCTTTTGTGGTGTCGGCATATACTGAAATTACATCGCCAGGGCGTCTGTCTACTATCTTATAGTTTAATTTTTCGCCCGTTGTTTTTTCGAAGGAATTTACAACTTCTAATACAGAACTACCTCTGCCCGTTCCAAGATTAAAAACTTCGAACTGGGATTCATTTTTTTCTGAAAGCAAGCGTTGCATTGCAATAACGTGCGCCTTCGCCAAATCTACCACGTGTATATAATCGCGCACGCAACTTCCATCTTCAGTAGGGTAATCATCTCCAAAAACGGAAAGTTGTTGGCGAACGCCCGCTGCGGTTTGTGTAATAAATGGCACCAAGTTTTGCGGAACACCCGCCGGCAGCTCTCCAATTTCAGCTGTTTCGTGGGCTCCTATTGGATTGAAATAACGCAGCGCAATTGATTTTAATGAGGAAATAGCGCAGGTATCCTTTAAAATTTCTTCACTAATCTGTTTCGTATTGCCATAAGGGGAAGTAGCTTCCTTAATGGGCGCATCTTCGGTTATAGGAAGCGAATCGGGTTCGCCATATACAGTGCAGGAAGAGCTAAAAATAAAGTTTTTTATTTGGTGGGCATTGCACTCCTGAAGCAAATAAATTAAGGTGTTCAGGTTATTTTCGTAATAAAGCAACGGATTTTCAACACTTTCGCCTACGGCTTTGCTTGCGGCAAAATGAATAATTCCTTCAATGTCCGTATTCCTTTTAAAGAAATCTGCAACGTCTGACTTAATACGCAGATCCAATCTTTCAAATGCGGGCGGATTCTTGGTAATATTGGTAATTCCTTCCAAAACATCGATAGATGAATTTGCAAGATTGTCTATAATAATTACCTCAAAACCCGAATTTTGAAGTTCTACAACGGTGTGGCTGCCAATATAGCCCAAACCACCAGTAACGAGTATTTTTTTCATATTTATGCCCGCGAAGGCGGATATCTCTTTATTATTTCGAAATAAAATCTATAACAGTTTTTGTAATAAACGCAATCTGCTCATCATCCAATTCAGTATGCATGGGCAACGATATAACTTCCTTGATTAACTGATTGGTTACAGGAAAATCCTCTTCCTTATAGCGCTCATCTCTATATGCCTTTTGAAGGTGTAACGGAATTGGGTAATAAACCCCACACGGAATTCCGTTTTCATTTAAATGGTTAACCAAAGCGTCGCGATCTGCATTGATGATTTTTAAAGTGTACTGATGAAAAACGTGACAATCGCAAACATCGCAAATGGTTTGGGTATTATCGCAAAAACCTGTTGGGGTTATAATATTTTCAATACCTGCAAAGGCTTCGCTGTACTTGCGTGCAGCATTTCTGCGGGCTGCATTATATTCATCCAAAAGTGGAAGTTTCGCTCTTAAAACCGCAGCCTGTATAGAATCTAATCTACTGTTTACCCCAACAACATCGTGATGGTAACGCACGTACATACCGTGGTTTACAATGCCTCGAATGGTGTGCGCCAAATCGTCGTCGTTAGTGAAAATAGCTCCGCCATCGCCGTAACAGCCTAAGTTTTTTGATGGAAAGAACGACGTTGAAGCAACATGGCCAATGGTTCCAGTTTTCTTTTTAGTGCCATCTTTTGAAGTATAATCTGCACCAATTCCTTGCGCATTGTCTTCAATTACATAAAGATTGTGCTCTTTCGCAATTGCCATAATTTCGTCCATATTGGCGGCAAGGCCAAAAAGATGTACGGGCACAATGGCTTTTGTTTTTGGCGTAATTGCTTTTTTAATAGCATCAACATCAATATTAAAATTCACCGGATCAACATCAACCAGAACGGGAGTTAATTGCAAAAGCGCAATTACTTCTACAGTTGCGGCAAAGGTGAAATCTGCCGTAATAACTTCATCGCCCGGTTTTAAGCCCAGGCCCATCATTGCAATTTGCAACGCATCTGTACCATTGGCACAAGGAATTACGTGCTTTACGCCTAAATACGTCTCAAGTTCCTTTTGGAATTCCTGAACCTCGGGTCCGTTAATAAAAGCTGAAGTTTCTATAACATTCGCTATAGCACTATCTACGCGTTCCTTTATATTTTTATATTGACCTTTAAGGTCAACCATTTGAATTTGTTTCATAATAAGTCCGCGCAGGCGGCAACCTTTAAATTGTACTTTTTTCTTTTGAATGTGGTAAAATTACAAAAATGATATTTGTTTGGATTGAAGTTATTCAGTTAATAGGCCAATAGACTATAGGGACAGTAATTTGTTCCCTAATATTCGGGAGGTACCCGAATTTTGGTATTTTTGTTTCATATGCACACAATCTATAATTTATTGATTCATTCGGTATCATTCGGTTTAAGTATCGTGGCGCTATTCAGCAAAAAAATGAACCTGTTTGTTGAAGGAAGAAAAGATGTTTTTGAAATCCTTTCCCAAAAAATTACACCAACCGACAAAACAATTTGGTTCCATTGTGCCTCTCTTGGGGAATACGAACAAGGGGTGCCTATCATTGAAGCGTTAAAAAAACAGAGACCGGCCCATAAAATAGTGGTCAGTTTTTTTTCCCCGTCGGGTTATGAAAATAAGAAAAATTCAACCCTCGCCGATGCAATTGTGTATCTGCCAATGGATACGCCCGCAAATGCACGTAAGTTTATAGAGGCAATACACCCATCGCTCGTTATGTTTGTAAAATATGAATTTTGGCCCAACTATCTTTTTGAGCTCCAAAAAAATAATATTCCAACACTATTAGTTTCGGGCGTTTTTCGGGAAGAACAATTATTCTTCAAAAATTATGGAGGGTTTATGCGGAAGGCCCTTAAAGCATTTGAACATTTTTTTCTGCAAGATGAAAATTCAAAAGAACTTTTAAATAGCATTGGCTTCAATAATACAACTATAAGTGGCGACACCCGTTTCGACAGGGTTTCCCATCAAATAGAAATAGACAATACGCTCCAATTTGCCGAAGAATTTAAAGGAAATTCGCTTTGCATAGTATGTGGCAGCACCTGGCCGGAAGATGAAGCTGTATTGTTGGATTTTATCAATGCTTCCCCCGAAAAGGTAAAATTCATCATTGCGCCCCATAAAATTGAGCCTTCGAAAATTGAGGGTTTTAAAAGGAACTTTGTAAAAAAAACAATACTACATTCAGAGATAGAAGATGTAAATATTGCTGAATATGAAGTTTTAATAATAGACTGTATAGGCCTACTTGGCAAACTTTATAGTTATGCCGATATCGCTTATGTAGGGGGTGCGATGGGAAAAACTGGCCTCCATAACATCTTGGAAGCCGCTACTTTTGGCGTACCTATAGTAATAGGAAAAAATTATAGCGAATTTCCTGAAGCTATTCGACTTAGGTCTTTGGCAGGATTATATGCGGTTGAAGATGCCAATGAAGCCAGCGAAATTCTCAATAAACTAATTGCAAATGAAGCGTTCCGGAATAAAACAGGGATGATAGCCGGCCATTTTGTAAACCAAAACACGGGGGCAACACAAAAAGTGATGGATTGGTTTAAAAATAATGGCGCTTAAAATAACTATATCCTTAAAAAATTACAAGAAGTTTTAAGGTAATAAATCTGTTTTAATAAAATCTTTACACTTTTTAGTATTTAATTATACTTTTCATAATATTAATAACTTAGCTTTGTTCCAAACACTAAACAATTTAATATGAAGAAATTAATTTTAGCACTTGCCGTAATTGCAGCCGCTTTTACTTCTTGCCGAGAGCAGAAGACCGAAACTAAGGAAGTAATACGCGAAGTTAGAGTTGAAACCGAAACTACCGAAGAAACAGAAAGAGAAGGAATACTTGAAAGAACCGCAAAAGAGGTAGATAAGGAAGTAAACAGCGAAATTGACAAAAAGATTAAAGATATCGGAAACGATGATTAATTATATATAAACCTAAATCCAATTTTATTATGAAAAAATTAGTTTTAAGTCTTGCATTAGTAGTAGCCTTTAGTACTGCCTTTGTATCATGTAGAGAAAATAAAAAAGCAGACGACGTAGAAGATGTAGCTGATGATATTAATGACGCTATGGACGACGTTGAAGATAATGTAAAAGATATGACGGATGATGACGCTTCCGATCCTGTAGAAAACACCATTCAAGAAGGTGTGAACGAAATCCAGGAGAATACCGGAACTGGCGGCACGGACGACATTTAAATTTTAAAGTCCACAAATCACAATTAAATAAACAACCCTTATGAAAAAAGTAGCATTATTAATTTTAAGTGCAGCATTTATTTCTGTGAGCTTTACATCTTGTAGAGATCAAGAAAAAGAAGAAGTGTCTGAACAAGACGCATTAATTCAAGAAATGCGCGAAGACGGCGCCGAAGTAAAAATGAAAAGTGACGGCGGCGACACCAAAATAAAAATGGAAACCGACGAGAAGGAAGTAAAGATTAAGACAGATGAAGACGGCGATTCCAAAATTAAAGTTGACGTAAACAACTAAATAAGATTACCCAATTTAAAAACCGACTTTTACTAGTCGGTTTTTTTTTGGCTTATTCCGTGCATCTGGGCTTTCAATTCGTTCATAGATTGCTGTAATTGGCGAAGCAAACTGCTTTCTTCGGGTTCATCTACCCCAAACGTCAATTTACTGTTTACCAACCAGAGCTCCTGTATATCCTTCACCTTAACATCTATAGGCAAATAATCTTCATTTAATGAAATAAGCCTTATACTTTGGGGATTGTTAGGAATTTTCTGAAGTTTTTTCACCAAAACAGAATCCCTCAACACAACTATATAAATTTTACTGTCGGTAGCTTCGTTGATACTGGGTACAGCACGACCAAGAACCCATTCATTGGGCCTGATGTTGGGCAACATACTATCCCCTTCAACCTGAAAACCACGATAGGAAGCATTTCTATATTCTGGCAATGGAATATTAAAGGCCGGTAAAGTTTGGTACCAACCTACATCGTGTATATTATTTGGATACCCGGCAGCAGCTTTTTGGTTTACCAGAAGAATAGAATCGTTCCCGGTAGTATCTAAAGTCAATACTTTAGGGCTTACATCGCCCCGGCTTGTATCAATATATTTTTCAAAACTTTTACCGTACATCCACAACGGATTAATATTAAATTGGGCCATAAGTTCCATAATAACCTTTCCGGTTATTTTGGTTTTCCCTCTTTCAATGTCGGCCGTGGTGGCACCAATATCCAATAAATCAGCAAACGATTGTTGGGTGTGCCTTAGCTCTTCGCGAATTTTCTTAAACCGCTGAGCTTCAATAGTTAGTTTTGATTCCATACACAAATATAATCTATTTTGGAAAATATCCTAAAATTATTCTGGATTATGTCCAATAATTTTGGAATATTTCCTTAATTTTGGCAATACTCCAAACAAAGCTATGGATTTTGACCGAATAAACGAAAAATTAAGCATCCTAGCCGATGCTGCAAAATATGATGTTTCCTGCTCTTCAAGCGGAAGCAAAAGACAGAACAAAAATAAAGGCTTGGGCGACAGTAGCGGCATGGGCATCTGCCACAGTTATACCGAAGACGGTCGTTGTGTTTCCCTTTTAAAAATTCTGCTTACAAACCATTGTATTTTTGATTGTGCCTATTGCGTAACCCGTAAAAGCAATGATATTAAACGTGCAGCTTTTAAAGTGCAGGAGGTGGTAGACCTCACCATTAATTTTTACAGAAGAAATTATATTGAAGGCCTCTTTTTAAGTAGTGGCATTTTTAAAAATGCCGATTATACCATGGAACGCCTAATTGCCGTGGCAAAAAAACTGCGGGAAGAAGAAAATTTCAACGGCTATATTCATCTAAAATCAATTCCCGGAGCAAGCGATGAGCTTATGCGCGAGGCCGGCCTTTATGCAGATAGGCTTTCGGTTAATATTGAAATCCCAACCGAAAAAGGCCTTAAGCTACTTGCGCCCGAAAAGGATAGAAAAGATTTCATTAAACCCATGCAGATGGTGAAAAATGAGATTATTCAATATAAAAATGAAAAAAAACTGCTCAAAAAGGTACCTATCTATGCCCCGGCGGGGCAAAGCACCCAGATGATCGTAGGTGCCGGCGGAGAAAGTGATGCCGAAATAATGTACACTTCGGCCTATTTCTATAAATCGTTCAACCTTAAAAGAGTTTATTATTCGGGCTACGTACCTATTAGTTACGACACCCGTTTGCCTTCCATTGGTTCGGCGGTTCCTATTTTACGTGAAAATAGATTGTACCAAACAGATTGGTTGCTTCGGTTTTATGGTTTTGACGTAAGGGAATTGTTGAATAACGACTTCCCCAATTTAGAATCGGATATCGATCCAAAACTAAGTTGGGCCCTCCGCAATTTGGACCAATTTCCAATAGACATTAATAAAGCAGACCAGCGAATGTTGTTGCGCGTACCGGGTTTGGGACTAAAATCTGTCAATAAAATTATTCAAGCGCGCAGGTATCGAAAATTAAATTGGGATAATTTAAAGGCCATTGGGGCTGCAGTTAATAGGGCTAAATATTTTATAACCTGCGATTCGCGTCTTTTTGAAAGTAAGGACCGAACGGCAGCCCAGGTTAAAGGACTTATTTTAGGCACCGCTACAAGTAAATTTAAAAAAGACCTTAGCACCCAACTTAATCTGTTCGACGCACCAAATATCCTAAGTGCATGAAATCAATTTTAGTTTATGATGGCAGTTTCGATGGATTACTTTCGGCAATATTCTATGTTTACGAATATAAGCTAACAGAAGTTTCCATTTCCAAACGCGAGCATACTGTTGAAAGTTTTTTCGATCAAGAAATTGAAATTTTCACAGATGAAGAAAAAGCAAAACGCGTATGGAATGGACTTTCAAAAAAAATAAGCGCCTCGGGGAAAAAGAAATTATATAAAGCATTTTTAAGTGAACTGCCATCAATTGAAGACACAATACTTTATTATATACGAAAAGCCCTGGCTTCAAAAGTGAATATTGAAAAGGATTTTACCGATCCAAATATTTTAAAAATTGCACAGGTTGTAAAAAAGATAGATCGCGAAAAACATAGAATGGATGCATTTGTGCGTTTTCGCCTAACTGAAGATGGAATTTATTTCGCAACCATAGAGCCAGACTTTAACGTTTTGCCCCTTAACGCACCGCATTTTAAAAAAAGATATGCAGACCAGAAGTGGTTGATTTTTGATTTGAAAAGATCTTATGGCATTTATTATGATTTGGAGCAGGTACAAACGGTTTCTTTGGAGCTACCAGCAGACATAAACAGCAAAACCAAGGCTTCAGCTTATTTTACTTCGGAAGAAATGCAATTCCAAAACCTCTGGGGCAATTACTTTAAAAACAGTAATATAGTCTCTAGAAAGAACTCAAAACTGCATATAAAACATATTCCAAAAAGGTATTGGAAATATTTACCTGAAAAAAACTTTTGAATTGAAATTTTAATTACTTTTGCGCACTATTAATCACTAATCTATTACTACAATGAAAAAAATCTTTTTATCACTTACTGCTCTTGCTTTAGTTGCTTCTGTTTACTCTTGCAGAGAAACTACCACTGAAAACGCTGAAGAAACTGCTGAAACTATGGAAGTTGAAACTGAAAACACTATGGAAGAAGCTGGTGAAGCTATCGACAACGCTGCTGAAGCAACTGAAGATGCTTTAGAAGATGCAGGTGATGCTGTAGAAGAAGCTGCAAAAGACGCTACTGACGGTCAATAAGCAATTTTTTTGCTAAAAAATAGAAAGCCCTTTCAACTTGAAAGGGCTTTTTTTTGTTTTAATATTTCGTTCATGGCTATTGTAAAAGTAGCGTTTCATACGAACGAAGTGCAATAGAACATACTTAAAATAAAAAAACCTCAACAACCATTAATGGATTGTTGAGGTTTTAAAAAGTACTCGAGGCGGGACTTGAACCCGCACGACCAGATGGTCACAGGATTTTAAGT
>CAXBDO010000094.1:0-8142 GCA_963974165.1 uncultured Aequorivita sp. | reverse complement strand
TTTTGGAAATGTGCGAACCATTATGATTGGTTTGCGAAACAGCACCAACAGCGATGTTTGTGGGGAAGTTTGGTTCAACGAACTAAGAATGTCTGAGCTTAAAAATGAAGGCGGCTGGGCTGCGGTTGTTAGCATGGATGCAAATCTTGCCGATTTCGCAACAGTTAGCGCAACCGGAAAGAAGAGCACTGTAGGTTTTGGTTCTATAGAGCAAGGGCCAAACCAACGTAGTAGGGAAGATCTTCAGCAGTATGATGTTGTAACAAATGTAAACCTTGGGCAATTGCTTCCGAAGAAATGGGGCATACAAGTGCCGTTTAATTATGGGCGTTCCGAAGAACTTATTACACCACAATATGATCCGGAATTTCAAGATATAGAACTGGATACCCGTTTGGATAATACAGAAGACCAAGAAGAAAAAGACAGAATAAAGGAACAAAGTGTAGATTATACAAAACGTCAAAGTATAAACTTCATTGGGGTTAGGAAAGAACGAACCGGCGACGATAAACCAAAGGTTTATGATGTAGAAAACTTAACTGCATCCTTTTCATATAACCAAACAGACCATCACGATTTTGAGGTTGAAGATGCTTTGGAGCAAAATGTTCGCGTTGGGGCAACCTATAATTATAACTTTACGGCAAAACCTGTTGAACCTTTTAAGAAAAATGATTCATTGTTTACTGGGAAGTATTGGCAGTTTATGAAAGATTTCAACTTCAATTATTTGCCAACAAATGTTTCTGTTAGTTCAAATATTACACGCCAATACAACGAGCAGAAATTTAGGGAACTCAACTTGCTTCCGGGCAATAAAGGGCTGCCGGTTTTATATCAGCGCAATTACCTTTTTGATTGGCAATATACGGTTAACCATAATTTAACCAAGTCGTTGCGATTCAATTTTACGTCTTCAAATAATATGATTGTAAATAATTATTTAGACGAAAAGGGCCTTATAAATAATGACATTGGTGTTTGGGATGGTTTCTTCGATGTGGGTAATCCAAATCAGCATTTTCAATCGTTACAACTGAACTACGATTTACCATTCAGCAAATTTCCATTCCTAAAATTCCTGAGGGCTACGTATTCTTATACGGGCGATTATCAATGGGATCGCGGAAGCAACCAGTTCAATGAAATAGAAATAGAACTGAGCGATGGTAGCAGAAATGTTTACAATCTTGGAAACTTTATCCAAAACGCAAGCACACATCAAATTAATTCTAGTTTAGACATGAACGGGTTCTACAGATATGTGGGCCTTACAAAAATTAGAAAGAGCAAGCCTAGAAGTTCTGGTGGGGAAAGTGGTGCCGAAGGAGGTAAAAACTCTGGGAATTCTGCCAAGGAAGGAAGAGAGGAAAAGCTTGAAGCTGAAAAAAACAATTCCCTTTCCGGCGGAAAATCGAATGTGCCAAGTGTTCTTGGAAGAGGTGCTGATTCTGGCTCAAGTCTGAATGCAGGCGATAAAGCCATAAATAGTTTAATTGGGCTAGCCACTATGCTAAAAAAGGTGCAGTTCAACTACCAGGAAAATAACGGTATTTTCTTACCGGGTTATCAGCCTTCTATTGGTTTCATAGGAACCTTAAAGCCAACTACAGGATTTGTATTTGGTAGCCAGGCAGAAATTCGTGAATTGGCAGCGCGCAAAGGATGGTTAACACTTTATCCAGAATTTAACGAACAATATACCGAAGTTGAAAGCCGTCAAATGGACATTCAGGCCAATTTGGAGCCTATTAAAGATTTAACGGTAGACGTGAATGGAAGCAGAATTTATTCTGAAAACTATTCTGAAAACTATATTGTAGACGACGGTTTATACCAATCTTTGACGCCAAACACTTTTGGGAACTTCACTATTTCAACCTTATTGATAAAAACTGCTTTTGGCGCTAGCGACGAGGTAAGTTCTGCTGCCTTCGAGGATTTTAGGGATAATAGATTGATTGTTGCCAATAGATTGGCAGAAGAATATTACCAAGGTGCAGCCATTCCGCGCGACTCTTTGGGCTACCCTGTTGGTTTCGGTAGAAACAGTCAAGATGTATTGTTGCCTTCATTCCTTGCAGCTTACAAAGGAAGTAACGCTTCAAAAGAGAAAACTGGAATTTTCAGGGATATCCCGTTGCCAAACTGGGATATTAAATATACCGGCCTGATGAATATTGCTTGGTTCAAGAAAAATTTCAAACGTTTCTCCCTTACCCATGGGTACCGCGCAGGATATACGGTTAACCAATTTCAATCTAACCTGGATTATAACCCTAGCGAACCAGAGGAAGTAGACCAAGCAGGAAACTTTAAGGTTAAAACCTTGCTGACGAATGTGAATTTAACCGAGCAATTCTCGCCTTTATTGCGTGTTGATTTTGAAATGAACAATTCGGTCAAAATTCTTGCCGAGCTGCGTAAGGACCGTGCCTTATCTTTAAGCTTCGCGAACAATTTACTCACCGAAATAAAAGGAAACGAATACATAGTAGGCCTTGGATATAGAATTAAGGATCTTCGAATTGCAACTAACTTTGGAGGTAAAAAATCGGTTATTACAAGCGACTTGAACTTTAAGGTAGACCTTTCTAGAAGAGATAATATTACAATAGTTAGGTATTTGGATATTGCAAACAATCAGACTACTGCCGGCCAAACCATTTATGGCGCACAGCTTTCGGTTGATTATGCATTAAGCAAGAATCTAACTGCCTTATTCTATTACGATCATACTTTCTCTGAGTATGCCATCTCTACGGCATTTCCACAGACAACAATTAGAAGTGGATTTACTTTGAGATACAATTTTGGAAACTAAAAATTTAATACTGATATATTAACTGTTATGAACGCACCATCAAATTTAAAATACACTAAAGACCACGAATGGCTTCTAATTGAAGGCGATACTGCAACTGTGGGAATTACCGATTTCGCACAGAGCGAACTTGGCGATATTGTTTATGTAGAAGTTGAAACCGTTGGCGATACTTTGAAGAAAGACGAAGTTTTCGGCACTGTTGAAGCTGTAAAAACTGTTTCAGATTTGTTCCTGCCGCTTTCTGGTGAAATAATTGAATTCAACGATAGCCTTGAGTCTGAACCAGAAAAGGTGAATAAAGATGCATATGGCGAAGGGTGGATGATTAAAATGAAATTCTCGAACCCAGAGGAAATAGACGAACTATTAGATGATGCGGCATACAAAGCTCTTGTTGGCGCATAAAACCTTACTTATAGTTGCGCTATTATATAGCATTACAATAACGGGCCTCTTCTTTGTTTCTGGGCAAAATTTACCAAAAACCCAGATTTCCGGTGCAGATAAAATAATCCATTTGGCTGTTTATTTTATACTTGTCAATCTTTGGTTGCTGTATTTATATATTAAAAATAGCTTTCAATTTAAGGCAAAGTCGATACTGATCTTGTTGGTCGCAGTGCTGGTTTATGGCATAATAATTGAGATATTTCAGGAGCTGTTAACAGATTCACGAAGTGCCGATATTTTAGATGTAACAGCGAATTTAGTAGGCGCTTTATTGGGCATCTTTTTTTTCAAAAACGTAAAACATAAATTAAAAGCTTAATTTTTTAATTAAGTTTTAGATTGAACGATAATTTCTATATTTTAGCAACTAGTTAAACCCACTATTATGGAACCCAAAAAAAATCCAAAAGCAAACGTAGGCAACAAAAGCATGTTATTTTTTCAACTTGGTATGGTCTTGATGCTTTTCCTTGCATGGCAAGCTATTGAATGGAAATCTTATGATAAATCCAATAACGATTTCGGAAAACTTGGCGACGAACTTTTAGAAGAGATTCCGGTAACCCAACAACTAACTCCTCCACCGCCACCACCACCGCCGCCACCAGCGCCGGAAGTAATTGACGTTATTGAAGACGAAGAGGATGTGGAAGAAACCATAATAGAATCTACCGAAGCAAAACAAGACGAAAAAATTGTTGAAGTAAAGGAAATTAAGGAAGAAGTGGTAGAGGAAGAAATTGCCGATGTACCATTTGCCGTAATTGAAAACGTTCCCGTATATCCTGGCTGCGAAGGAGAAAAAACCAATGACGCCAAAAAGAGATGTATGTCTTCAAAGATTAGTGATTTTATCAATAAAAAATTCAACTCTAACTTAGCATCAGATCTTGGTCTGGAAGGAAGACAGCGTATTGCGGTTCAGTTTAAGATAGATAAAAACGGAAGGGTTACAGATGTTCGCGCACGTGCACCGCACCCAAGATTGGAAAAAGAAGCTATGGATGTAGTTCAATCACTTCCGAATATGACACCTGGAAAACAAAGAGGAAAACCGGTAGGGGTTCTTTATTCACTCCCAATTATTTTCGATATTCAATAAAACGAAATATTTAAAATCTCAAAAGCCCTGTGTTTGCTAGTAAACACAGGGCTTTTTGCATTGTGGCACAACAGTTGTTATCTATATAAGTGTAACCATTTAAAAACCCCTTATTATGAAAACAACAGATGCAAATACCCGCAATAAAAGAGCTGACAAAAGACAGATCAACATTAATTGGAATTCACGTTTGTTTTTTCAAATTGGGGTTATAGCCAGTTTGCTGAGTGTTTTCTTTATAATGCAGACCAACTTCGAAATTAAAAATTCAAAGGTTAGCGTAAACCATACAACTACTATGGATGAACCACCTATGATAGATTATGTTTTGGATATTGAAAAACCTAAAGTCGAAGTGCCGGTAAAAAAGGTGGTTGTAAAACCTGAGCCAATAGCTAAGGTGGTTAAAAGCCATGTATTCGATGTTAAACCAAATACGGCGGATATTATTGAACCAGAGATAGCCGCTACAGATTTGCCGGTTATCGAGACGCCGGATATAACTAAACCCGTTGTAGAGGAACCTGCGGTTTCAACAGGCCCAAGAACGTTGATGAATGTTGAATTCGTACCTGTTTTTCCTGGCTGTGAGTCTTTGGCTACCAATAACGAAAAGATTGAGTGTATGTCTTCAAAGATAAACACCTTCATCAATAAAAACTTTCGAAAGGAATATTTGGAAAATTTAGCGCCCAATGAAAGCCATAGAATATATGTGAAATTCAAAATTGATTCAAAAGGATATATTACAGAAGTGCTTGCAAGTTCACACAACCCATTGCTGAAAAAGGAAGCGCAACGTGTTGTAAATAATCTGCCACAAATGAAGCCAGGGAAACAAGGCGATAAAAATGTAGATGTTTTATATACAGTGCCCATCGTATTTCAAATACACTAAAAGTTTAAACATTAAAGGCTCCCGCGCAAATGGGAGCCTTTTTTAAATCCCGTCATTCCAAAAAAACTGTATCTTTCGGCTTTAATTTACCTTTAGTCGATGAAACAGTTTTTATTTGTTGTTGCAATTTGTTTTTCTGTTGTTTCCAAAGCCCAGATTCCCGCGGCTGAGTATGAAAAATATCCGGTATTTCCTGAGTGTGAAAGTGTAGCTGTAGGTGCGATGGAAAACTGTTTTAAAACAACGCTTCAGCAATTTATATTCAACAACTTTAAAGTGCCTGAAAAGGTCTTTGCCGAAAACTATACGGGCAATGTTAATGTGTTCTTCGAGGTTACCAAGGAAGGAAGATTCAAGGTGCTTTATTCCGATGCGATTTATGAAGAATTAAGAACGGAAACCCAACGCGTTTTTGACTCGCTTCCTCAAATTGCGCCGGCAACTTATAACGGAAAACCGACCTACGTACAATTTACTTTACCTATCGCCATCCCCTTGGTTGCTCCGGGGGAAAGTATTTTACAGACTTCTGAAATTGCACAAACCAATACGAAACCAGATTTAACACAGGAATATGATGAACTGGTTAACCTTCCGTATGCCAATGAAGAATATAGAAGCAATATAAACATTCCCTTATCGCACCATACCTATAGTCTATTCGACCCAGCCTTAAATAGGGTAGGCCTAAATAATCATACGGCACAAAAGCCATATGTGTATTCAGAAGTGAATAAATATTACGATTGTGGGGCCGCCAATACCGCGCTCGCAAAAGAGGGCACTTCGTGGTTTAGCCGAAAATTATGGAATGAGCATTTTATAACCATAAAGGGAAAGGACTATTGGATAACCTTAGATCCGGGAGTGGATTTGCAATTGGGTAAAGATTTGGATGCAGATTTAAACACCTATAATAATACCCGTTTGGTTTATGTTCAGGGTGGGTTGGGGAAAGACATCGGTTTCTTTGGCGTTATTTACGAAAGCCAAGGTAGGTTTGCCGAGTATTTCAATAATTATGCAGAATCTATTAAACCCGATGGGGGCAATCCGGCAATTATTCCGGGCCGAGGTATTGCAAAGGAATTTGGATCAAATTCATACGACTATCCTGTTGCCACTGGCCATATTTCTTATACACCTTCAAAATACTTCAACCTCAAATTTGGGCATGGAAAAACCTTTATTGGAGATGGGTATCGTTCTTTACTAATGAGCGATAATGCCAGTTCATACCCCTTTTTCAAAATAAACACTACGTTCTGGAAATTGAAATATACCAATACCTGGATGTCGCTTCGCGATGTGCGCCCCGAAGTAACTGCAGATGGTTCTTACCGCACCAAATATGTGGCAAATCACTATTTAAGCTATAACATTACAAAGCGGTTGAATTTAGGATTTTTTGAATCTGTAGTTTGGGAAAACGACAACAATCGTGGGTTCGATATGAATTATATGAACCCTATTATCTTCTATCAAGCTATTCAGTTTTCAACAGGTTCCCGCGGTGGAAATGCATTAATAGGTCTTTCTTCGAAATATAAGATTAATGATAATGTTAACTTATATGGACAATTTATTATTGATGAATTTTCAACCAGCGACGTATTTGGTGGCGAGGGAAGCTATAAGAATAAAACAGGCTATCAGCTGGGGGTGAAGTATTACGATGCCTTTAAGGTTAAAGATCTACACTTACAGGCCGAGTATAACCGTGTACGTCCTTATACCTATTCCCATAACACTGTGGTGCTAAATTATGGACACAATAATCAGTCATTAGCCCATACGCTTGGCGCCAATTTTTCAGAATTTATTGGAATTGCGCGCTACCAAAAAGGAAGGATTTATGGCGACGCCAAATTTATTTTTGCAAAGCGTGGTTTCGAATTTAATACTACTGAAGATTCCTTCTTCTATGGAAGTGATATTTATGGTACTGAGGATATCCGAATCTCAGACAATGGCAACGAATTGGCACAAGGCAATACAACAAATTTTTTCCACGCCGAAATTCAGGCAGGGTATATAATAAATACTACCACAAATTTGAAAATTTATGGCAGCTATATTTTTAGGGATTTCAGTCCGGAAGTGGATACCAAAACCGTTTATAAAAACCAAACCACTTGGATTAATCTAGGTATCCGTACAGATTTGTTTAATTGGTATAACGATTTTTAAAAGGAATTAATTTTTCCCTTTGTTTTTTGCTTTCTCTTTCTCGTCCCATTCTTTCTGCATTTGCTCAACTTTTTTGCGGGCCTCTTTATTCTTAATCTCTAATTGGTCAATATCGCTTCTTCCCTTAGCAGCTTGCTTATAGATCAATTTCACAATGTCTTCGGTTTTTATAAAACCGGAGCCATAACCTTGGGCATCAAATTCCTGCGTAATTTCAGTCATAGCCAATACTTCCTCCTCTGTTTTATTGCTGATATATGCTGAGGTAACTCTTTTATAGAGCGTTGTAAGCATGTTTATTGTGCTTTTTAAATCTTTCACATTGCCTATATCTCCGTGTCCAGGAATAATTTTAGTGTCTTCATTAATAAGTGAAACGGCTTTTTCCAGCGCATCGATGTAGCCTATTACATCGCCGCCATTTTCAACATCTATATAAGGGTATTTACCATTGAAAAAAACATCGCCGGTATGCAAAACATTGCTGCCAGTGAAGTAAACCATGGCATCGCCGTCTGTATGCGCATTATGAACGTGGAAAACATAAATTTTTTCACCATTAAAATGGAATGTCAGATCTTCATTAAATGTAACCACCGGCAACATATCTTCCGTTTGCTTTTTAGATTCCTTATTCATCACTTTTTTAAGCCTGTCGCGCACATTGTCCTG
>CAXBDO010000093.1:0-8168 GCA_963974165.1 uncultured Aequorivita sp. | reverse complement strand
ACCAGCTTGGCGTTTTCGTAATGGTACATTTTGCCGCCTGTTTTACTGTTTTTATTGAGGCTGCGCACAGAAATATTGAACTTAATGGCACGGCCTTCTTTGTTGGGGGTGCGCATTTCTTCCAAAACATCGTTGAGATAAACTGTTTGCTGCATTTAGCGAATTTGGGGCGGTTTGGTTTTTAAAAAAAGGACATCTAATTCAGTATTCAGTCGCAGTCGCAGTTTTCAGTTTTGTTGTCCTTTTTTGGTGGTTTTGGTTGGTGCAATTTTGGGTTAAAATGGAATATTTTGAGCGAAACAAGTTTAGTAGCAAACAGCGGCGACACGCATTTTGAGAATGTGCTGGCGTATTATTTAGACGATAAGCGGACGGAAGAACAGAAACTGGCGCTATTGTCTCCTTTTGAAATTGAATTGAAAAAACGCTGGGAGGCTGCTTTCCAGATGATGCTGGAATTTCGCAGCCAAGAAGATACCGTTAAGAAGCTGGTGGCGGTTTTTGGCGTTAGCAAAGCCACAGCATACCGCGATGTGAAGCGTACGGAAATGCTGTTTGGCAGTTTTAAACGGTTTGATAAGGAAGCGTGGCGGTATATACAGATTGAGCGAAAACACAAGTATCTACAAATTGCGCTGAAGGACAAAAATATGGAAATGGTGTACAAATTTGACCAGGCGATTGATAAGTTGCTTGGGTTGGATAAGGAGGATAGCCCTATAAACTTAGAAAAGCTTGAATCCAATGATTATGAAATGGTTCTTTCTAAAAAACAGGCGAAGCTAGTAAACCAGATTTTGAAAAATGGCGGGTCTGTGAATATGAACGTGCCGGATATTACTGAAATTGATTTTGAAGAGGTAAACGATGAGAGCTAGAGCAGGAAAGAAGCCTATTTATTTGAATTTGGCGCAGATTATTGCCGTGATGGGCCCTGCGCTTGTGAAATTTTTGGAATGGGGCAGGGGAACTGGAAAATCTACTATCCTTGCTTATTTTATGTTGATGATGGCAAAATATATGCCTGGGGCAACGTTTATTTTAGTTGGAAATACGTATGCCCAAGTGCTTTCTAATACTTTGAAATCTACAAAAAAGGCACTTGAATTATTCGGAATATATGAGGACATAGATTACGTGGTTGGAAGCAGCCAAGGTAAAAGAATGGGTTATAAAATGCCGATGGAAAAGCCTAATAATTGGAATAACATCATTCATTTTAGTAACGGTACGGTGTTTCAATTGGTGGGGTTGGATAACCCAAATAGCAGCAATGGCGGGCGTGGAATTAATTCCTCTGGAATATTGGCAGACGAGGCGGCTCTATTGGATCAAGAGAAATTAGCTATTAATGTGAAAAACACTAACAGAAGTGTTGCAAAATCTACTATTCACAAGAATAATCCATTCCTTTTTTCCGAAACATATGTGAGCTCTACGCCATTAACAAAAAAAGGGCAATGGTTTACAGATTCCGAAGAATTGGCAAAAAAAGAACCGAATAAATATTTCTACTTAAAAGCCACAGCTCATTGGAATTTAGATAATTTACGATCAGATTACTTTGAGTATATGAAGCAGAGCTACAGCAGTGAGTTGATATATAATGCTGAGATGCTCAACATACGCCCAAAGGAAATAGCCGATGGCTTCTACCCACAGCTTACCGAGGACCACTATTATACCAACTTTGACAATGACTATTTGGAGGGCCTACCGCTTACCGACCTTAGTGGGAATGTATTCAACAGTAAACAGGATAGCGATGTTATAAAAAGCGAGCCGCTTATTATATCGGTAGATTGGGGGGCTAACATCAACGCTATGACCGTACACCAACTGCAGGACGATACGTGGTTTGTGTTGAAGGAATTCTATGTAAAGAGCCCGAAGATACTAGACGATCTGTTTATTGAGCAGTTCGCTCCTTATTATAAGACGCACACGTGCAGGGACCTATATATGTACTACGATCGTACCGGTAACAACAGGATAGCCAACTCAAAGCTAACCTTTGCCGAGCAAGCCAAGGAGCTGCTGCAGAAGCTTGGATGGAACGTTTACCTAATGACTACAGGCGCCAACCCAGACTATATGGATAAGTTTAGGCTTATCAACTCAGCGCTTAAATACGATGGCAAAAAGAACCTGCCCAAGATACGTATCAATAAAGCCAACTGTCCAAACCTTATTATATCCATGGAGCACGCCGAGGCATACGATCGTGGCCGTGGCCTCGAGAAGGATAAACGCCCGGAGCAGCGCAAGGGCGTAGAGCAAGAGCACGCCACCCACCTTAGCGATACGTTCGACTATCCTTTCTTTGCAATGTTCTGGGCGCAGTTCAATGGCAGTGCAGTAAAGCAGGAAGACCTGCCAATATCAACGTTTTAGCCTATCCCAACCCCCGTTTCATATTTCGCTGAAATTCGGGGTGGCACAAGTCATATCGTTATAGGTCACGGCGGATTAAAGGGTCGAACATTTGAAAAAATGTTTTTATTTTTTTATAGCTAATTATTTGATAATTAGAAAATTAACTTTTGATTTTTGAGAATGAATAAAATTGTATATTTGAAACGCCTACTATTTGAATTTCTGCAGGGTTCTGTCCTGCGGGTCACCGGTAACCAACCCGGTGTTATTTGGTATTCAAATAGTAGGCGCCCGCAGGACAAAACCTTTTATTATGACAAATAAAATAGATTACTCGGAAGAGATTAGAAATCTTATTGATGGTTTTTACGAGCCGGTATTGTCTGCTGCACACGAAAATGAAATGACCGAAAAAAAAACCCTCTCTGAAATCCATAAAGACGTCATAAGGGTTTTGCCAGCAAAGTGGATAGAAGAATCTGATGTCTATGAGGCGCTGCAGGAATTAGGTTTCAAAACTTTTATCTACACCGCAGACGAAGGAAATTCAACCGATGATGATTATGTGGATGGTGAAACTCATCTGGCATACTTTTTAAATAGAAAATAACTATTTATTGAATTCCAAAATATCCTCCAGTGTTAATTTTTCACCGTTCCTGGTTACCTCAAATTCCAGTTTATTTTCTTTCATATAGGTAAGCCATCGGCGAACGTCCACATCCATATATTTCGGCTCCAATTCAATACCACGGCACTCTCGCCAATTTTGCTCGCAAGCAATTAAAGTAGATCCGGAACCTAGAAATGAATCCCAAACAATATCTTTCTTTTTAGAACTGTTCAAAATTAAATAGCTCAGCATGTCCACAGGTTTCATTGTGGGGTGTTCTTCGCTTCGGTTGGGGCGGTTAAACTCTAAAACTGTAGTTTGCTTTCGGTCTGTGTACCAAGGATGGGCCGCGCCTGTTTTCCATCCGTAAAGACAGGGTTCGTGAATCCAGTGGTAGTCTTGGCGACTCATTACTAATGAATTCTTTTTCCAGATAAGGCATTGCGAAAATTTAAACCCGGCATCCATAAATGCTTTCCTAAAATTAACGCCTTCAGTATCTGCGTGGAAAACATAAATTGGAGCGCCTGCCTCTGAATGCTCGAACACTTGCTTATAAAATGCCAGCAAAAATTCATAAAATGGGGTTGCAGCCATATTATCATTGGCAATCTTATCTCTTTTTGAATCCACGCCGCCTTGGTAATCTACGTTATATGGTGGGTCGGTAACCGTTAATTTTATGGCTTTACCCTGCAATGCTTCCGTGTATGTTTCGGGAATGGTACTATCTCCACATACAATGCGGTGCGTAATACCTTTTTGAAGGCTTTTTAATTCGTACACATCGCCATTCTGGGTAATTGGATCCACGGGCGGCTCTGGGTCAAAATCACCCTCCTCTTCGCTTGTAAAATCTTCCGGAAGCAAATTGTCTGGCAATTCAATATCGCCAACAAATAAACCGAGCTCTTCCAGATCAATATCTGCAAAGTGCTCTTCCAGTACGTCGGTATCCCAAAACCCTGTGGGAATGTTAGATGTAATGTTGTACTGTTTATATTCTTCCTCCGTCAACGTACGGTCCGGAACGCGAACATCAATTAATTCATCGCCGCGCTCTAAAAGCATTAAAACCTTTATACGTTGGTGGCCGGCAATAATTTTGTTGTCTGTATTTATTGCGGGAATTTCAGCAAGGTTAAATTTTTGGATGCTGTTTATTAACAGCTGTTTTTTGTCTTCAGTTAATACACGCGGATTAAATTCATAAGGAATTAAGTCTTTAACTTTTCGCTTTTCCGTGCGCCATTCCAAGGGGGCTAGTAATTCATTCATAATAGTTCTTCAATTTTTCTAAGGTTAATTTCGTCTTGGTGTAGGCTTTTTTCGGTGCGGTTTATTTGTTGTAGTATTTTGCGCTGGGCGGCTTTATCGGTTTCGGCTTCGGCGGCCTGTTGCCATTTGGTTATGCGGGCCGTTTTCTTTTTAATGTAATTAGCCAGAAGGCCACGCTTTTTTTCTTTCTGCAGGTCCGTAAGTGCAGAAAAGTCCTCAGAGGCTTTTACAGGCAGCATTGTTTTGTAAAGCTGCCAATGTTCCAGTTCTTTCCAGATCGTGTCTTTTTGCTCGTCTAGGTCTTCAATTTGCAGCATAATTGTCAAGGCTTCCTTTTCGGCTTCGTCTGGCAGATCGTTTAATTGAAATTTAAGGTCGCACATATCATAAAACAGATCCTTGGCTTTCCGGAAGCGCACTTTAAGTTCTGCAGGCAATTCGGCATAGCGTATTTTTGAAAAATATTTTTTGCTCGCCTCGTCCTTCAGAAAATTTTGCTGGGCTTCTTTTTGTGGTGGCTCTGGTTTGGCTGGGATGGTTTTTAAAGGCGCTGCGGGCTTAACTTTTACTTCGGGTACTGGGCGGGCGTTTTTCGCTTTACGCAGCTCACCAATTAGCGTAGCCATATTGCGGTCGCTACGGCCGCGCTCCAATACACTTACGGTACGGTTTTTTGCGGATGGCAGGGTTTTGTAGATAGCCACGCCTGCCTTGTAGTCCATTGTTTTAAACCAATCTGCTATATTCATAAAGCGAATATCTACGCTTTAGAAATGACTTAAAAGGACATCTATTTCAGTGTTCAGTATTCAGTGGCAGTGGGCATAAAAAAACCCGAGAATTGCACTTCTCGGGTTAAACAAATCCAATGAAAGAAAATCGGTAAACTTAATGTCATTCAAATATAATAAAAAAACCATCCTGAGTTGCAAGGATGGTTTTTTAGCTAATCAAATAAAACTAACAGCTATGAAGAAGCTATCGGGCAATCTCGGGCAAGATTGGTGCTATTATCGGAAGGAGGGTATTCAATATTTTTAATTTCCAGATAATTATATACGTTACCGCGCCAACTATAGCCATCGGGAAAGTAGTCTACCTCCAGCGAGTTTTTGGGTTGTAATAGGGTTTCTGGACTTGACGTTTTTAAAGCGACGTCTTGAACGCTAATAAATTGGGTATCGGTATTGCTCTGGGCAATTACCAATGTTTGAATTTGCACTGCATCTGCAGCAACTACACTTACCGCGTCAATGTGGGAATCCACAATAATTTGGTCGTTCGAATTTTGGACCAGGTCGGCTGTAGTAGCACCGAATCCCGTGAAGGCAAGCATCAGCATTGCAATCATAAAAATCCCAGCTTTCGCTTTCATAAAGTTTTTCATTTTGTTGGTGGTTTTGGTTGGCTTAATTTTCAGCGTTAGTTTTGTTTGTTGCGTTTTGTAAACTATTTAATTTCACTTCAGCTATGCGCTTTACCGTTTTGTTTTTGGAAAGCTCCAGCAATAATTCCACTTCGGTTTCGGTTTGCGCATTTTGTATCATTAGCGCAATATCCTCAGCTTTTAGTTTCTGCTTTTTTAAAAAGGCGAGGGTATTTTCATTTGGGGTAATCCAAGGAAAAATTCCTCGCCGTAATTTATACAGCTTTAAAGCGGTTTCATCGCTCACTGGTTGCAAGGCGTCAACCTTCCCCACTTTGGGCACATCGTAAATTCCGGGCTTTATGTGGAAAAAATCGCTCACTATGTTGATGGTGGGGTGAATTGAGTAATTGCTCCAGCATATTCAGGCGCTGGGTAATTCTGAACATCGGTGAATTTAAAAGTTGTGGTTTTGGCATCACCGGCTTTCTGGCCAGATGTTGGGGTTACCTCCAGCATATATGCCGGCGAAAGTTTGCTGCCTATTTGTTTTATATCGCCATTCTTTTCTTTAACAATGGCAATAACAGGCATATTCTTGTACTTTCGGGTCCATCCCGCAACTTTTGCCCCTGTACCTTGAACGGAAAAAGTAAAGTTGTTTTGGATGCTCAAATTTCCTTTTTCGCCTACCTGGGCACCATCTACCAATCCGCTTTCAGGATTAATGTAAACTTTGTGGAAACCACGGCCGGCCAAGAAGGTATGTGCCTCTGCAATGGTGGCGGCATCTTCTAGACTTGTGGCGGTATCCAATCCAGGTGGGGCTTGGATGGTGTCAAAATCAAAGTAAGATGCTATAAAAACACCTACTTCACTCACTCCTGCTGCTACCTCTGCGGTAGGACAAAAGTCGAGATTTTCTAATGGTATTGCGTCTTCACAATTCATTGCTTAGTAGTTTTGGGTTAAAAATGAGCTGTTGCCGTATGCCAGTTCCGAAATTACATCCTCGCTTTCAAGGATTTCGGCCTGAGACAATGGGCGCCCATCTATGTTAATTGTTTTTGGGGCGTTGGGCTTAAAGAACCATACGCGACCTTCTGGATCCTGCCAGGATTTCCTTTCTGCAGAAACTTCCTCGGCATCGTTCACTTTGATGTTTTTAGGCGCGGGTGGCGTTTTTTCGTCAATTGCAGCCTGCAACTTCTCGTCTGTATCTAATCCTTCAGTATCAATACCAAGGTCCTGCGCCTGCTTTTGCAAAGCTGCAGTATTCAGTTCGGCCTCTTTGGCATCAATGGCAGCTTTTAATTCTGCATTGGTAGCCTTGCCGGTTTTGCTTTTTGTGGCAGCGTCAAGAGCATCGGTATCTAAACCGAGCTCTTGTGCGCGTGCCGTTAATTGGTCTTTGTTCATCTTTCAGTTTTTAGCTGGCAGGTACAGGGGTTACACCGTCAAAACCGTAATACAACTGATTTTTGGCAGTGGATCCAAGTCCATAAGTTGTGTCTTCATAGTTTGCAACGCAAACCAATTCTTCAATTAGGAAATCATATCCTTTCCAGAATTCCATAAAGATTTTCACTTTATAGTTTTCCTTTTGGATGTCGGTGATTTGAGGTTTATCAAATACGTCAATCAATCTACGGAAGTTGTTTTCTGTAGTTCCGAAAACGTGATCAGTTTCCATATCTGGAATAGCAACGATCTCACGTTTTCCAAGGCGTGTTTTTAAAACATCGTTCTGGAATTTGTTCTGGCCAAATTGCTCTTCATACTGAAGGATGTAGCGCTCTACATTGTTTTCAGACATAAACACTTTTTTGATTTTGCGCTTCAACTTGCTTGGAAGCTTTCGTTCCCAAGCAGTAATCTGGTCCACAATGTTGCCGTCGGTCAAAGCACTGATTGGAATTTTGAAAGGCGTTGGGTTTTTCATATCCACGTCCACCACTGCATCAATCATTGCGTCAAGTATGTTAACGATACCGTTCATTGAGAATCCAAATTGATCCAATTTAGCGGGGTCAAACTCTCCATTAACACTCAACCAAGCTAAGTTGTCAATTACTTTAGGAAGTAACTCGTTATCAACAATGTACTTAGATATTGGCATATCCTCTGGCTTCTTGTCTTCGGCATAAAGCTCAGCAAAATATGAGGAAAGAATTTCCGCAGGAATGATTGCAAAGTTTACTTTTTGATGGTAGTTCTGAAGGATTTTGTGCTTAATACGCATTAATCCAAGTTCGTTCCACTCTGTGCTGAACCCTTGCACCACATCAGTAAGAAGGGTGTGGGCTTGTGGATATTTACCCTTTACTTTGGTAAGGGGTTTAGTGTGCATATCCAATGGAATTTCTGCACGGTTAATACCTACAGAAATTAATTCTGGATTGTTTTTAAGGTAGGTATTAAGCTCCTTAATAACGTCGTCGATTAAAATTGTTTCGTTTGCCATTTTTAGTTTAGGTCTTTATAGATTGAGGAATTAAAGTCCACATACTCGTGGGCTTTTGGTTTTGGATCTTC
>CAXBDO010000092.1:0-8177 GCA_963974165.1 uncultured Aequorivita sp. | reverse complement strand
GAAGAAAAACTCGGCACTAACATACCGGTGCAGAGCACAATTACCTTACATAAAATTGAACAATCAAACTCAAATTAATTTATTAAAAGATGAAAAAACTAACATTTTTATTTCTATTACTAACCCTTGCATTTGCGTCTTGTCAGGAAAAATATCCCGAGCTAAAAGATGGCGTTTATGCTGAATTTATTACCAATAAAGGAACCTTTGTTGCTAAGCTAAAAAATGAAACCGCTCCCCTTACCGTTTCAAACTTTGTTGCCCTGGCCGAAGGAACCAACGGAATGGTAGACTCGCTTTACAAAGGAAAACGTTTCTATGATGGGCTTACCTTCCACCGTGTTATTAAGGATTTTATGATTCAAGGTGGCGATCCAAAAGGCGATGGTACCGGCAATCCTGGCTATGCATTTCCTGATGAGCCGAATGATTCTATCCGTTTCAACAAAAAAGGTCTTTTGGCGATGGCTAATTCTGGTCCAGATACCAACGGCAGCCAATTCTTTATCACTTTAAAGGAAACTCCTTGGTTAGACGGCCGCCACACAATTTTTGGCGAAATAGTTATTGGCCAGGAAGTAGTAGATTCTATAGGAAATCTTGAAACTGAAAAACCTGGTGATAAGCCAAAAGAGGCAGTTACAATAGAAACTATTAACATCATTAACAAAGGAAAAGTAAAGGTGCCTTACTTCACTGAAGAAATGGCAAAACTTGAAAAAGAAAAGAAAGAAAAGGAAGAGCGCATAAATAAAGTTGCAGCCCAAAAAGCTGAGGAACTTAATGCGTTAAGAGCAAAAGCAGATTCATTACCTTCTGGTGTTAAGATCTATTTCAATGAAAAAGGAACAGGCGAGCAACCAAAAGAGGGCGATAAAATTTTAATGAACTATGCTGGTTACCTAGCAGACGGACATCTATTCGATTCAAACGTACTTGCAAACGCAGAGAAATTTGAAATGGTAGACGAAATGCGTAAAGCTGCTGAACAATATGTTCCAGTACCTACAGATTATAGTTCAGAAGCTAAATTGATCCCAGGATTCCGCGAAGGTTTAATGAAAATGAAGGTTGGCGATAAGACCACCATCTTTATCCCTGCGCATTTAGCTTACGGTAAAAGAGGAATTCCAGGAGTTATACCTCCAGATTCAGAATTAATATTCACATTAGAGATTGTTGAGGTTGTAAAATAACCCCTCCTTATCTTAAATATAAAAGAGGAACCGGTTTTAAAACTGGTTCCTCTTTTTTTTGATTCAAAATTGAATGGGAATCAAAACCACCACTTCGGTAAAATTCAACAAAATCTTTAATGAAAAATCTGTCGTGAAACCTGCGGCGCAGCGGTCCTAACTCTCGGTTCTATTTTTTGGGAATATTCTTCAATATTTCCAATATAAACTTCCAGTATTTTTTAGCTGATGAAATACTAGCACGCTCATCGGGAGAGTGGGCTCCTTTAATTGTAGGTCCGAAGGATATCATATCCATTCCTGGATAATTCTGACCTAAAATACCGCATTCCAAACCAGCGTGACAGGCTGCAACATGTGCCTTTTCGCCATTCATTTTTTGGTATAGGCTATCCAATACCTTTAAAATGTCGCTATCCATATTTGGGGCCCAACCTGGGTAATCGCCAGCCAGATTAACGTTGTAACCTGCAAGTTCAAAAGTAGATGTAAGCGCATTTGCCAACGCTTCTTTGGATGAGGTTACAGAGCTTCGGGTTAAACATTCAATCTTAATATTTCCGTTTTCAACATTAACCTTTGCAATGTTGTTTGAGGTTTCAACCAAATCTTCAATATCTGGACTCATTCTATAAACCCCGTTATGCGCTGCATTCATTGCGTGAAGAAAATTTATCTGATCTTCGGCAGCCATTGTTTTGTCAATGCTATCACTAGCTTTTTCGGCAGTAATTGTTAGGTTTGCTTCCAAAGATTTGTATTCCGTAAGAATATCATTTTTCATCTTTTCAAAAGCAGACTGAAATTCTTCTTCCGAAGTAACTACAACTTGCGCCACACTCTCTCTTGGAATGGCGTTGCGAAGGCTTCCACCTTCCAGTTTTGCCAACTGCATAAAATCATTGGTTGCGAAAAGCAAACGGTTCATTAATTTATTGGCATTACCCAAACCTTTAATGATGTCCATTCCGCTATGTCCGCCATTTAGACCTTTTACCTTAATTGTGTAGGCAACCGCATTTTTGGGTGCATCCATTTCAGCATACGTTCCCTTTGCAGTTACATCTACTCCACCGGCACAGCCAACGCCAATTTCATCGTCCTCTTCGGTGTCAAGATTTAAAAGGATATCGCCTTTCAGCAAACCGCCTTTTAATCCTTTGGCACCCGTCATTCCGGTTTCCTCATCAATAGTGAAAAGTGCTTCAATTGCGGGATGCTCAATATCGTTACTTTCAAGAATTGCCATAATTGTTGCAACTCCCAAGCCATTGTCTGCACCAAGGGTGGTTCCTTTTGCACGAACCCAGTCGCCGTCAACAAACATTTCAATTCCCTGTTTATCAAAATCGAAATCGGTATCGTTATTTTTTTGGTGAACCATATCTAAATGGCTTTGTAGAATCACCATTTTTCTGTCTTCCAATCCCTTGGTAGCAGGTTTGCGGATAATTACATTTCCTACTTCATCTTCAATGGTTTCCAGACCAAGATTTTTTCCGAATTCTTTCATAAACGCAATTACACGTTCCTCTTTTTTTGAAGGGCGTGGCACGGCATTTAGGTCGGCAAATTTATTCCAAAGGGCTTTGGGTTCTAGGTTTCTAATTTCTTCGTTCATAGTTTATAATTTGTGATGTAATTTATTTTTCCACGAATACACGAATATTTTTCTACTCAATGTTTTTAAAAAAAGCATTTGGAGAAACGAGTCATTAAGAAAACACAACTATTCGTGTATTCGTGGTCGTCTAAACGCAAATTTACGTTTTTGTGATGGCTATAAAAATTATGTAGAGAAAGAATTCCTTTGTAAGTTTGGATTATGCAAAAACGAACCTCAGCATTGCTCGCTATATTTCTATTCGTACAGATTATGGCTCTTCAAATTTTAAAGCAATTTCCAGAGTTCGTTGAAAAATATTACAGCCTGGGTCTGTATCCTATCAATTCCAAAATTTCACGTTATTTATTCGGATGGGTTCCGTTTTCGGTCGGCGATTTGTTCTACCTGCTTATCGCCCTAGTTGCCATTAGGTGGCTTTATAAAAATGTAAAACGCTTAAAAAACGACCGCATTCATTTTATGACCGATATACTTGCGGCCGTTTCAATAGTATATTTAATGTTCCACGTACTATGGGGGTTTAATTATTATAGATTGCCACTACACAAATCGCTAAATCTGGAAAGCGATTATACAACCGAACAACTACTAATTACTACCCGACGGTTTATTGAAAAAAGTAACACTATGCATCGCGAACTTGGCTATGCCGATAGCGTGAAAATTGATCTCCCCTATTCCCAATCGGAAATTTTTAAGAAAACCTTGAGCGGTTATGAAAATTTGGAAAAGGAATTTCAGCAGCTATCCATATCGCCACGAAGCATTAAGAAAAGTGGTTGGAGTCTTGGGTTAACTATTATGGGGTACAGTGGTTATTTAAATCCTTTTTCGGGAGAAGCGCAAGTAAATAATTTAATTACAACCTATAAATTCCCTGTAGTTGCCTGCCACGAAGAAGCCCATCAAATAGGGTACGCGGCTGAAAATGAAGCTAATTTTATTGCAACTATTGCTACCATAAAAAATGACGATCCGTACATACAATATGCCGGCTATATTTTTACCCTGCGCTATTTAATCAATGATATGGCTCGAAGGGATGAGCCTAAATACCACGAACTTTTAACAACAATAAATCCAGGAATTTTGGAAAGCTATAAAGAAATGCGCGATTTCTGGGAAAGCTATGAAAACCCATTAGAGGATTTTTCTAAAATATTTTGGGACAACTTTTTAAAAGCAAACAACCAAAGCCGTGGCATCATGAGTTATGATTATATGGTGGCTTTGGTTGTCAATTATTTTGAAGATAGAACGTTGTAAAATCGAAACTGAAATCGGAATCGAAAACGAGAATTACCGTGAGTTGTCTCACGTCTCACGTCTCACCTCTCACGTCTAACCTCTACTTCACATATTCCGCTTCAGCAGGTTTTTTGAAGACGGAGGCATCTAGCATAGTTTCCGTGGCGGTAACTTTATCGAATTTCACATCCATCTTTTTCCCTTTTGGTTTTCCGTTTTCAACATTATACCAAACCAGTTTTTCTGGAAGTAACAGGCCATTAACATCTTGCCATTTGTCATATTTTATATAATGCCAATCGTCACTTTTCTTTTGGTCTTTAAAAGTAACGGTATACGCCAACCAAGCCATTTTGTTGGTAGTAGCGTCGAAATATAGAATATATTCATCTTCGGGCGAATCGCCAACCCCATCATTATACGAAACTTTAAAACCATTGTACATTTTACCATCAAGTTCCGTTGGCTCAACAGCTGTATAGTTGGTCCCCGGATCTGAAATTATAAAAGGCATCGCATAAAAATAAAACATCAAATTATGGTAGAAAACGGGGTTGCCCTCATAGCCTAAATCGTGTTTTAAGAGCCATACGCCCTTCGCGTCGTTACCGATAGACCAATCTTTAGACTCTATTTTATTCTGTCTGTTTGGAAGGGAGATAGTGTGGATTTCATCGCCATTTTTGCCCTTCATTTCGAAGCATAGGTTATTCATTTTTTTCCAATGGTCCAGACCGCCGTGGGCTGTAAATACACTTTGAAGTTGTGCTGGAAAGGTTTTTGGCACATTTGTCGCCACATCTTTAGCTTCGCCATCTGGCGCTTCAGCACCTGTTGTATCGAGCTCGGTTCCCTCAACACGCGGATCTTCACCTGTAGTTTTTTGATCGTTTTTACATGCCAATAGTGATATGGCAACAGTAAATAATAAAATTAATTTTTTCATAATGGTTGGTTTCTTAACCTCTAAATGTAAAAAAGCTTCCTTTGGTGGGGAAGCTTTTTAGAAATGTTTATGATTCATATCGTTGAATCAAGGAATTGTAAATTTAGATTTATCTGCTATAAAGACAGTTTAATTTCATCCCTGTTATTATTCACACTACCGTATATTTGTACCATGCACAAGTCTATAACCAGTTTCCATAATCCATTGATAAAACAGATTGTCCTGTTACAGGAAAAATCGCGCGAGCGCCGTAAAACCGGTCTTTTTATTATTGAAGGCTTTCGCGAAATTTCGCTGGCAATAAAGGGTGGCTATTTTTTTAAGACCTTTCTTTTCTGTTCCGAAATTATTTCTGAAGAGGAAATTTTCACCTTAAAAGAATCTGCGAACAATGAAGCGGAATTCATAGATATTACTACTGAAATATATGAAAAACTCGCCTATCGCGGCTCTACTGAAGGTGTTTTGGCTATTGTGCATTCCAAAACCTTGGAACTTGCCACCTTGCAACTTGAAGCCAAAAACCCTTTAATCCTAATAGCCGAAGCCCCGGAAAAACCTGGCAATATTGGCGCCCTACTCCGCACGGCCGATGCCGCCAATGTAGATGCTGTAATTATTGCCAATCCTAAAACAGATATGTTTAATCCTAACATCATCCGCAGCAGTGTGGGGTGTTTGTTTACCAATAAAATTGCAACGGGCACTACCTCAGAAATTATTGATTTTTTGAAAGCGAAAAACATCAATATTTATTGTGCGGCTTTACAGGCGTCTGTGCCATACTACACTTGTAATTTCAAGGAAAGCACGGCAATTGTTGTTGGCACTGAGGCCACGGGTCTTTCCAAAGATTGGCTGCAAAACAGCTCCCAAAATATCATCATCCCAATGGAGGGTGAAATAGATAGTATGAATGTTTCGGTAGCGGCGGGAATCCTTATATTTGAGGCGAAGCGACAAAGATTATCCCTCAAAGCCCTCTAGCTTTGGAAGGGGGAACTTAATCTTGACATAAATTTTAAACTTTTAACCCTGAATCTTTCCATTTGAAGCCAGAAACCCTTTTCCTCATAATAATTGCAATTCTACTTATCAGTTTTGTGATAGAACAGATTTTGGATTTTCTAAATTCCCAACATTTTGGCGATCCGCTACCTGCGGAATTACAGGATGTTTTTGACGAGGAAGAATATAAAAAATCGCAGCGGTACAAAAGGGAGCGGTACAAATTTGGCATTCTAACTTCATCGTTTTCATTAACTGTTACCCTCCTATTTTTCTTTTTTGACGGTTTTGCGTTTGTAGACAATTTTGCGCGTTCGCTAGCAAATAATGAAATAATTATAGCTTTAATATTTTTCGGAATAATTGTGATTGCGAGCGATATTTTAAGCACGCCATTTAGTTATTACAGCACGTTCGTGATCGAGGAAAAATATGGCTTCAACAAAACTACCCGCAAAACATTTTTCTTCGATAAATTGAAAGGTTGGTTGATGGGCGCGGTTATTGGCGGTCTTCTCTTGGGGGCAATTATTTGGTTTTACCAAACTACCGGTAAAAACTTTTGGCTCTACGCTTGGGGAATTGTAGCAGCTTTTACGGTTTTGATGAATTTATTTTATGCACGTTTTATCGTTCCCCTATTCAATAAACAAACGCCATTGGAAGAAGGCGAACTTCGTTCGCAGATTGAAACGTATGCCACAAAAGTTGGTTTTACGCTCGACAAGATTTTTGTAATAGACGGCAGCAAACGCAGCACAAAGGCAAACGCTTATTTCTCCGGCTTCGGAAGTGAAAAACGGGTAACCCTGTATGATACTTTAATAAAAGATTTGAACGAAGAAGAAATAGTGGCCGTGCTCGCGCATGAAGTTGGTCACTACAAACGCAACCATATTATCATAAACCTATTTGTTGCAATTGCAACTACTGGGTTTACACTTTGGCTATTGTCTTTATTTATAGGGAATCCGTTGTTCTCAGAGGCATTGAATGTTTCGCAACCATCTTTCCATATTGGGCTGATAGCCTTCGGTGTGCTTTATAGCCCTATATCTGGAATTACCAGTTTTATAATGAATTTTTTAAGCAGGAAATTTGAATACCAAGCAGATAATTTTGCGAAACAAACCTATGCCGCCCCACCTCTGATATCGGGATTAAAAAAACTATCTAAAAACAGTCTAAGTAACCTCACTCCGCATCCGTTGTATGTTTTTGTGCATTACTCGCATCCTACTTTGTTGCAACGCTTTCGGAATTTGGAGAAATAACAGAGCCTGGAATTATGAAAAATATAAACATATCCGACCTAATTTTTTTTGTTTTAATATCAATTTTTCTTAGTTGCATTGCTTTATTTTTAGCAATTCCGGCGGGGCCTCAAATCAGCCACATATTTAATTGTTTGGCTTTATTATTATTAATATACCACATAGCCAAATTTTTTACTTCCCTTGGTCGCGATAAGAAAATATACAGGAAAATTAAAACCTATAAACTTATTATTCTCTTTCTATTAATTATGATTGAGATTTTATTTTCAGTTTTTCTAATAATTGTTCGTTACGGATATTCAAATTAGGAGTATAGTTATATATTTATAATTTCGCCACCATAAATCAGTGAGATTAACTGGAAGTATCTTCCAAATTAATTTATAATAGAAACCTTGAAACCCATCACCCGCACCGTTTGGATTCTTTCAATAGTCAGTCTGTTTACAGATATGGCAAGCGAAATGCTTTACCCAATCATGCCCATTTATCTTAAAAGCATCGGGTTTTCCATTTTGTTGATCGGTGTTTTGGAAGGATTGGTTGAGGCCGTTGCCGGATTGAGCAAAGGCTATTTCGGGCAGTTGAGCGATAGTAAGGCTAAACGTGCACCCTTTGTACAATTGGGCTATTCCCTCAGTGCTATTTCAAAACCATTGATGGCATTTTTTGTATATCCGTTTTGGATATTTTTTGTGCGGACCATTGATCGTTTGGGAAAGGGAATCCGCACCGGCGCGCGCGATGCGATGCTTTCCTCAGAAACTACAAAAGCTAACAAAGGCAAAGTTTTCGGTTTCCACCGCTCTATGGATACCTTTGGCGCAGTTTTGGGTCCGGCCCTAGCCCTTCTCTATTTATATTTTAACCCT
>CAXBDO010000091.1:0-8200 GCA_963974165.1 uncultured Aequorivita sp. | reverse complement strand
ACTAAGGAGGAAATGAAATTGGCCCGCGAGCCACAAAAAATATTGGCAGACAGCAGCTTTTCAATTACCGCTACGGCAGTTCGAATTCCAACTGTTGGTGGACATAGCGAATCCGTTAATGTTCAGTTCGAAAATGATTTTGAGTTGGGCGATATTCGAAAAATATTACACGACACCCCCGGGATTACAGTGCAGGATAATCCAGATACCAACACTTACCCCATGCCACTTTATGCGCACGATAAAGATGAAGTTTTTGTTGGCAGAATCCGTAGGGACGAATCACAAACCAATACGCTTAATATGTGGATAGTGAGCGATAACTTAAGAAAAGGCGCTGCGACCAATGCAATTCAAATCGCGGAATATCTTGTAAAAAATAACTTGATTTAAGTTTTTAGGCTTAAAACATATAAATACTTTAAAAATTTTGTTAAAAAAACGCACTTTATTTAAAGGTGCGTTTTTTTATTTTCAGTATCTTTAAAGACTAACCGTTAAATGTAAAGCCTATGAATTCAACTTTTACTAAAATCCTAAGAATTATTTTAGGCTTGGGATTACTCTTTTTTGGATTGAGCAAACTCATTTATTTCAACTTTATGCCTACGCATATCTATACCGGCGAAGCAGCTATTTTTATAGACTCCTTGAGCGATACCGGTTATATTTTAAAAGTGGTAGGTATCTTTGAAATCTTAATTGGGCTGCTCGTGCTCTTTAACAAATGGGTTCCTTTCGCACTACTTCTATTGGCGCCCATAACTGTAAACATTTTACTTTTTCATTTGTTTTTGGATACCCCGGGCCTTTTTACCGCCTTAATAATAGTTGTGCTAAACGCTATTCTTATCTATAAGCATTGGAAAGTTTATAGGCCATTATTTATATAATATTCAAATTCGCAGTTAACTAAAGGCTTCTATTATAGGGGCCTTTTGCTATTGCAATATTCATATTTAAGTTAAAAACAGTACATTTGCGTTTCGCAAAAAATAAACCTTATGAAGTTTTCAATCGTTCCTGCAGTTCTTATTATGGCCTTTGTGGGCTGTAAGGAAGAACAAAAAAAAGAATTAATTTCTGTGACCTATCCGCAAACAAAAAAAGTAGATACAGTAGACACCTATTTTGGTGTTGAAGTACAAGATCCATACCGTTGGTTGGAAGATGACCGTAGTGAAGAAACCGCCGCTTGGGTTAGAGCTGAAAACGAAACAACCTTTGGCTATCTTGAAAAAATTCCTTTTAGGGAAGAATTAAAAAAACGACTATCTGATCTGTGGAATTTTGAAAAAGTAGGCGCTCCTTTTAATGAGGGAAACTATACATATTTTTATAAAAACGACGGACTTCAAAATCAATATGTGCTTTATCGCTACAAAACGGGAGATGACCCTAGCACGGCTGAAGTATTTTTAGATCCAAATACTTTTAAGGAAGACGGAACCATTTCATTAGGAGAAACCAGCTTTTCAAAAGATGGCAGCCAATTGGCATACAGCATTTCTGAAGGCGGAAGCGACTGGAGGAAAGTGCTTGTAATGAATACGGAAACAAAAGAATTGGTTGGCGATACCTTAAAGGATATTAAATTCAGCAGCCTTTCCTGGAAAGCAGAGGATGGTTTTTATTATTCTAGTTACGATAAGCCAAAGGGCAGCGAACTTTCTGCAAAGACAGATCAGCACAAAGTATATTACCACAAAATGGGAACGCCACAAAGCGAGGACAAGGTAATTTTTGGTGAAACTCCCGCTGAAAAGCACCGCTACATTGGCGCCAGTGTAACCGAAGACAATAACTATTTGGTTATTAGGGCCAGTACTTCAACGTCTGGGAACAAGCTTTTTATAAAAGACCTTACAAAGCCTAATGCCGAATTTGTTACTATTTTAGATAATACAGATACAGATACTTCCATTTTGGAAAATGTAGGCTCTAAGCTTTATATTGTTACAAATATGAACGCGCCCAACAAAAAAATTGTTACTGTAGACGCCAAAAATCCAAGCCCTAAAAATTGGGTAGATTTTATTCCGGAAACTGAAAACGTGCTTTCGCCAAGTAAAGGTGGCGGTTCCATTTTTGCAAATTATATGGTAGATGCAGTTTCAAAAGTGATGCAGTATGATTACGATGGCCAGTTAATCCGAGAAGTTAAATTACCAGGAATTGGTTCGGTAGGCGGTTTTTCAACCAAAAAAGAGGAAACAGAGCTGTATTATTCTTTTACCAATTATGTTACACCCGGCAGTGTTTATAAATTCAACATTGAAAGTGGTAATTCTGAATTGTTCATTAAGCCCGAAATAGATTTCAATCCAGAGAATTTTGAGAGCCAGCAGGTTTTCTTTACTTCTAAAGATGGAACAAAAGTGCCAATGATAATTACCCACAAAAAAGGACTGAAAATGGATGGTACAAATCCAACAATTCTTTATGGCTATGGAGGATTCAACATTAGCTTAACCCCAAGTTTTAGTATCGCAAATGCTGTTTGGATGGAGCAAGGTGGAATTTACGCAGTGCCAAACCTTAGAGGCGGTGGCGAATACGGTAAAAAATGGCACGATGCGGGAACAAAAATGAAGAAGCAAAATGTATTCGATGACTTTATAGCAGCGGCCGAATATTTAATTAAAAACAAATATACTTCCAGCGATTATCTTGCAGTTCGTGGAGGTTCCAATGGCGGTCTACTTGTGGGTGCAGCAATGACCCAACGTCCAGATTTAATGAAAGTTGCATTGCCTGCGGTAGGAGTTTTAGATATGCTTCGCTATCATACCTTTACCGCTGGTGCAGGATGGGCTTATGATTATGGTACGGCTGAAGACAGTAAGGAAATGTTTGAATACCTAAGAGGTTATTCGCCATTACACAATGTAAAAGAAGGAGTTTCATACCCAGCAACATTAATTACAACTGGCGATCACGATGATAGGGTTGTGCCTGCGCACAGTTTTAAGTTTGCAGCCGAACTTCAGGCAAAACAAACAGGAAATAACCCCGTTTTAATTCGGATTGAAACCGATGCTGGCCACGGGGCTGGTACGCCGGTAAGTAAAACTATTGAGCAATATGCAGATATTTTCGGCTTTACCCTATTTAATATGGGCTATGAGGAATTGCCGGAGAAAATCAATAAAGATATCAAGCAATAAAAAAGCCCCGCAATTAATTGCGGGGCTTTTTTTTAATTCAACTTTTCAGTCAGTTTTTTAAATGTTTTCTTGGGGTCCTTGTTTTCGTAAAGCACTTCATAGACCGCATTAATAATGGGTGTCTTGGCCTTTTTCTTTCCTTTTTGTTGGTTTAGTTTGTAGGCACTTGTTGTTGCGTAATAGCCTTCGGCAATCATACTCATTTCCAATTGGGCACTTTTTACGGTATAGCCTTTCCCCACCATGGTTCCGAAAAGCCTATTTCTACTAAACACAGAATAACCTGTAACCAACAAATCGCCTAAATAGGCAGAATCGTTAATATCGCGTTTCATTTTGTGCACCCTTTTTACATACCTTTTCATCTCGCGAATGGCATTGCTCATCAGCACACTCTGAAAGTTATCGCCGTATCCAAGCCCGTGGGCTATTCCGGCAGCAACGGCGTAAATGTTTTTAAGCATGGCCGCATATTCAATCCCTAAAACATCATCGCTTGTAGTGCATTTAATATAATCGCTGCTTAATACGTCTGCAATCATTTGTGCTTTTTCATCATCGGCGCCTGCAATGGTTAGGTATGAAAGTCTTTCCAAGGCAACTTCTTCTGCATGGCAGGGCCCAGAAATTACACCAATATTATTAAAGGGCACTTTGTAATGGGTGTTAAAATGATCGCCCACAATGAGGCTTGTTTCGGGTACTATACCCTTAATTGCGGAAAAAACTATTTTGTCTTCAAGGGAAACTGTTAGCTTTTCCAATTCTTTATGAAGAAAGGCAGAAGGTATTACAAAAATGAGCACATCTGCACTGTTAACCGTTTCGTTAATGTCGTTGCTGAGTTTTAGCTGTTTTAGATTGAACTCTACCGAACTTAAATAATTAGGATTGTGCCCATGTTTTTTAAGATGTTCCAATGCGTAATTGCTTCGCATATACCAACCTACCTCGTCCAGGTTTTCACAAAGCATCTTTACAATGGCCGTTGCCCAACTTCCTCCTCCAAAGACTGCATATTTTGGTTTTTCTGACATGTATACAATTTATAATTTATCTTTCCGATTCTAAGAAGACAGCAAGCCAAGTTGCAAAACCTTCAGTGCACCTATAAATTTAATAGGGCTTTTCAAAAGTACATAATTCCAAACTAAAGATTTAACAGTAGCTTAAGATTGCCGGTACAATCTTTATATAAACCTTTGCGTTATTTGCACAGATTATAGAAATGGCGATCCATTTTCTATGAGATTAGTTTAAATAATTTTGGTTGGTTATTAAATTGAGGCCGCTCCCCAAGTGTTAGTTTGGTGGGGCGGTTTTTTTATTTGTAAAAATTCATTTCGTCCAAATACTTCCAAACTTTGTGGGAAAGCATGGGCTTAATGTTTTTTCCAGATTTTATCCCTTTCCGAATAAAGGTTGAAGAAAGTTCAATAATTGGCGCCGCTACTTTCTTAATTTTTTTGTGGTTGTCAAATTGTGTTTCTACGGTGCCTTCAGAAATTCGCGGATAAACATAAATAGAATATCTTTCTAATATTACTTCGTAATTTTTCCACTTTTGAAAACTTTTAAGATTATCTTCCCCCATAATTAAACAGAAATTTTTATCGGGAAATTTTTCTTCCAAATGGGCTAAAGTATGAACTGTATAATTGGGCTGCGGTAAAGTGAATTCAACATTGCTGGCCTGCAGTTTCGGAAAATCTTCAACAGCAATATTTACCATCGCCAACCTGTGATGATCGTCTAAAAGGGTTTTCTTTTTTTTATGCGGATTATGGGGCGTAACCACAAACCATACTTCGTCCAAATCGCTGAATTCTACCATGTGATTGGCAATAATCAAGTGCCCAACGTGAATGGGATTGAAAGTGCCGAAATAGAGTCCTATTTTTTTGGTTGTTAAGTCGATGGGATTAAAAGTTTAGAAGTTGATGGGTTTAGAAATTTAATTAGAAAACTTTTAGAATTTGTTTTTTGAAATTTATTTGGAATTTGTGATTTGGGAGGTATCTTCTTTGGAATTTATAAAATCCTCCACCAAATCATGGGCTTCCTTTAAAGCGGTTTCCAGATCGTGGTTTTTAATGATATGATCAAATTGTGGGGCCGTTGCCAATTCTACCGAAGCTTTTGCAATACGCATATTAATGCGTTCATCGCTTTCGGTCTTACGTTTTTTAAGGCGAATTTTTAGCTCGTCTATGCTCGGGGGCTTTACGAAAACCGCAAGCGTTTTATCGGGGTATTTCTTTTTAATACGCAGGCCGCCAACCACGTCTATGTCAAAAATTACATTTTTACCGTAGCTCCAAATACGCTCTACTTCACTCTTCAAGGTGCCATAAAAATTATCGCGGTATACTTCTTCCCACTCTAAAAAATCGTCATTTTTTATATGCTGCTTAAAATCGTGTAGCGAAATAAAGTAATAATTTTCACCGTGCTTCTCATCGCCACGAGCTTCCCTGGAAGTACATGAAACCGAAAATTCAAGATTAAGATCTTGCTGTTTCAATAAATGTTGTACTATGGTGGTTTTTCCGCTACCTGAAGGGGCCGAGAATACAATTAGTTTACCGCCTTTTTTTGAATTCATTTTAAATAATAAAAAATTTGACTTAAGATCGAAGATGTAGGAAGAAAGACATTTTCTTTTAAAATGGTCTACTACCCACTAAAGTACATTTAGGGCTTGTTCCTTAATTTTTTCAAGCTCATCCTTCATTTGCACTACCACTTGCTGCATAGGCGCATAATTTGCCTTGCTGCCAATAGTATTTATTTCGCGCCCTAGTTCCTGGGTTATAAACCCGAGTTTTTTCCCGTTAGAATCTTCCGAATTAAGGGCCTGCTCAAAATATTCCAGATGATTTTTAAGCCTTACTTTTTCTTCGGTAATGTCGTATTTCTCCAGGTAATAAATCAATTCCTGCTCAAAACGGTTTTCGTCTACTTTTTCCTGTAAATCTGAAACGGCTTTTCTAAGCCTTTCTTTTACCGCATCTACACGTTCAGGATCGATAGCAATTACATCATCCAGCAATTTTGAAATAGTTTTGGAACGTTCCAAAAAGTCGTTTTCAATCACTTCGCCTTCATCGGTTCTATATTTGTTGATTGCTTCCAGGGCTTTATCAATTCCTTTTAAAATGGCTGCATATTCCTTTTCATCAATCTCTTCGCGCTCGGTCTTCATTGCATCGGGCATGCGCACCGCCATTTTTAAAAGCTCAACGGGGTCTCCATTAACAACGTTTGCCAGTTGTTTTATATATTGTTTTACAACATTTTCATTAAGTTGTGTTGTAACTTCTTCGCCTGTAACTTCTATATAAAGCGAAAAATCTATCTTGCCGCGCTGTAACGATTTTGCCAGCAGATCGCGAATTTCAAGTTCCTTCTCACGGTATGCAGAAGGCACGCGGGTGTTAAGGTCGAGTCCTTTGCTGTTTAAAGATTTAATTTCAATGGTAATGGTTTTGGATGGCAGTTGAACAACTTCTTTGCCGTAGCCCGTCATGGATTGGATCATATTCCTAATTTAATGAAGGGCAAAGGTAGTAAAATAGTCTTTAGTGGGTAGCGGAGCGACCTTAGTTAACCAACTTGGCTTATTCCTTCAAAAACTGCACAGCCCGCTTTTCGCTGTAATACAATTTATTTGTTTGGTGAACCCCTACGTGCCCGCCATATTTGGAAATTTCTAGATGAAGGTTTTTCATTTTTGAAGCCAGATGGGTGGGGTAACAGGCAGAAGAAAGAAAACTGTCGTTTGCTGAGTTTAAAATGTAAACCGGAATTTTAATATTGGGCAAAAATTGCAAGCTGCTATTCTTTTCGTAATAATCTAAGGCATCTTTAAAACCGTGTGCCGGGGCGGTGTACACATTGTCGAATTCCAATAAGGACGTAATTTTTTTATAATCTGAAGGGGTCATTTTTTCGGGGAAATCCTTCATTTTGGTTTTGTATTTCTTCCGAAGATTTATCAGAAATGAGTTGCGGTATACCCAATTTGAAAATTCATTCAAAGATTCCAACGATCCTTTTAAACTTAAAGGCGTGGAAATTGCCACCGCTTTTTTAATTTCCTGTGGAAATGTTTCTCGCTCTCCCAAATATTTCAAAAGTAAATTTCCACCAAGGCTGAAACCGAGCAGAATTATTTCGGCGTATTTGTCCTTTTCCAAAACCGAATCAATTACTGCTTCCAAATCGTCTGTCTTGCCAGCGTTATAAGATTGATAGGAAAGATTTGCCTCGCCGCTGCAACCCCTAAAATTTACTGCTGCGGCATCCCAACCATTTTTATTTAAAATCTTCGCCTGCCCTTTCATATAAACACGTTGTGCGTTGCCCTCTAAGCCGTGGAGTAAAATGGCAACTTTCTGTGAGGGAGTCTTGGAAAAGGACCAATCTATGTCTAGAAAATCTCCATCTGCCAATTGTATACGTTCGCGTTGTTGTACCAATGCGGGGGTAGGGCGAAGTTTTGCCGAGTAAATTGTAGAGAAATGCCCATTTTTAAAGGGAAGTGGTGGATTGAATTTGCTTTTAATGAGCGGCATTTTGGAAGTGAATTTTAACAGAAACTAAACATATTTACTATGCTTGCATAACAAAAGTAACCTAAATTTGTAGAAAACTTTGAAGATGTACACAAAACAATTTGAAATACGCTGGAGCGATGTAGATGCAAACCGCCATTTACGTAACAGTGCCTATATAGATTATATGAGCCATACCAGAATGACCTTTCTTATGGAAGGCGGAATGGACCAAAGAAACCTTGCTGAATTTAATTTAGGGCCAGTTGCATTTTATGAACATATGTATTATTTCCGTGAATTTTTCCCCGGCAAACCCGTGAAGGTTTCTCTTCAGCTTAAAGGCCTATCGGAAGACGGGATGTATTTTGAATTTCTACATAATTTTTACGACGAAAACGGGAAAAACTGCGCCCGTTGTGAAATGATGGGAGGATGGATAGATTTAAAGGATAGAAAGTTGGTTGGGCTTCCAAA
>CAXBDO010000090.1:0-8298 GCA_963974165.1 uncultured Aequorivita sp. | reverse complement strand
CGATAGATAATTCTATGGTTCCCAAAGATGGGGAAGGTTTTTTGAAGTACATCATTTTAATGGTGGTGGTGCTATTCTTGGAGGTTATTTTCCAATTCGCCTTTATTTTTTACACCAATTATTTGGGCCAAAGCGTAATTCGCGATATGCGCCAAAAACTCTTCAGGTTAATGATGAGTTTCAAAATGAAATATTTTGATAAAAGCGCCGTGGGGAGATTAACAACCCGCGCTGTAAACGATGTTGAAACCATCTCGAGTATTTTTAGCGAAGGGCTTTTTATGATTATTAGCGACCTGCTGAAAATGGTGGTTATTGCAGGGTTTATGCTGTATCAAAGTTGGAAGCTGTCGTTGATCGTTTTTATAGTATTGCCATTTATTCTTTATGCTACCCGTGTTTTTCAAAAAGCAATGAAAATTGCTTTTGAAGATGTTCGGAACCAAGTTGCAAATCTGAACACTTTTGTACAGGAGCGCATCACGGGAATGAAGATAGTACAGATTTTCACCCGCGAAAAAACGGAATACGAACGTTTTCAGGAAATAAATAAGGACCACAGAAAAGCGTGGATAAAGACTGTTTGGTACAACTCCATTTTCTTTCCCATAGCGGAAACTGCCGGCGCCGTGGCTACCGGATTAGTAGTATGGTACGGTGGATTAAATATTATTGGTGGAGGTTTTGTTACCTTGGGTATTATAACCGCATTTATTCAATATGCCGAAATGCTTTTTAGGCCGCTAAGGCAGATTGCTGATAAATTTAATACCCTGCAAATGGGGATGGTTGCTGCCAATCGTGTCTTTGGAATATTAGACACCAAATCGCATATTGCAGATACTGGTACCATCGATTACACCAGTACCAAAGGCGATATAGAGTTTAAGGAAGTATACTTTGGGTATAATGAAGATGAACTGGTAATTAAGGGTATTTCATTTTCTGCAGAACCTGGAGAAACCGTGGCAATTGTTGGGGCTACAGGCGCAGGAAAAAGCACTATTATCAATCTACTGAATCGTTTTTACGAAATTAACAGTGGCGAGATTACCATAGACGGAATTTCAATTAAGGATTATAAATTGTCTTCATTAAGAAACCAGATTGCAGTGGTACTGCAGGATGTTTTTCTTTTCGCAGATTCTATTCTTAATAATATTACACTTGGAAATCCGGATATTACCGAAGAAGAAGTAATTATTGCCGCCAAGGAAATTGGCGTGCATAAATTTATTGAATCGCTTCCCGGAGGGTATCATTATAATGTAAAAGAGCGCGGCAGCATGCTTTCATCCGGCCAGCGTCAACTTATATCATTTTTGCGCGCTTACGTTAGCAAACCAAGTATTTTAATTTTAGACGAAGCTACTTCTTCCGTAGATACCTATTCCGAAGAATTGATACAGACCGCAACCGATAAAATTACCAAAGGCAGAACTTCAATTGTAATTGCGCACCGATTGGCAACAATAAAAAAAGCCGATAAAATTATTGTAATGGACGCTGGAAAAATTGTGGAAGAAGGCACCCACAAAGAATTATTGAAACTCGAAAAAGGTTTTTACAGAAACCTTTATGAAGTGCAGTTTCTTGCAGAGGAAGCTATTTAACTTAAATCTTTCTTTAAAATTTTTAAGAGCTCATCGGTATTTTCAAAAAGAACGAAGTCGCCATCCTTTAAATAGGATATTTGTCCATTTTCTTCAGACACCACTAAACACACGGCATCTGTTTTTTCCGTAATGCCAACAGCGGCACGATGGCGAAGGCCAAAGCGCAAAGGTATTTTTCTGTCATTTGAAACTGGTAAAATAACCCGGGTAGCCGTAATTCTATTTTCCTCAATAATCATGGCGCCATCATGAAGCGGACTGTTTTTAAAGAATACACTTTCAATAATGGGCTGGTTTACTTCCAGATTCATTTCGTCGCCGGTAGTTTTTACAAAATCGAGACTGTTATTTCGCTGAAGCACTATCAACGCTCCCGTATTTGTGCTGGACATTTTTTTGCAGGCAGCTATTATGCCCGCAACATTTATCTTTAACGTATTGTCATTTTTCGAAAAATTAAATTGCTTCAAAAATCTACGGCGGGCGTTAAAATTGGTAGAGCCCAACATAAGGAGAAATTTTCGAATTTCTGGTTGAAAAACCACTACAAGGGCAAACATTCCCACGCCTAAGAATCCGCCAAGAATCCTGCTTAGCAGCTGCATTTCCAATAGTTCGGTGAAAACATAAAAGGCGTAGACTATAATTATTCCCACCAAAATATTGATGGCTACCGTACCTTTTACCAAATTATAGAGATAATACAGTAGGAATGCTACCAGTACAATATCTACAATATCTATAATTCGAATGTCGAGAAAATCCAAAGGTGTGCGTTTTTTGTAAAAGTACTTTAAAAATTGATTTTTTTGGTACTGTAAAAATTGTTCGTTTTAATTATTTAAATATTGTGTTCATAAACAACATCCTGAAGCCTACACCATAGTTTTACACACTCTACGGCTTCCTTTACGTCGTGAACCCTTAAAATTGAGGCGCCTTTTGAGAGGGCAATTGTGTTTAGGGCAGTGGTGCCATTTAAAGCGTGTTCAGCAGAGGTGCCAAAGGTTTTATAGATCATCGATTTTCGAGAAACACCCGCTAAAATGGGTACACCTAAATTTTGAAAAAGTTCAAGATTATTTAAAAGCTGAAAGCTTTGATCGCTCGTTTTTGCAAATCCAAAACCGGGGTCGGCAATAATATCATTAATACCTTCAGCACGGGCGCATTTAATCTTTTCGGCTAAATTTTTTATTACATCAATAGTCACGTTTTGATAGTCTGTTAATTTCGTCATCGTTTTAGGCGTGCCGCGCATATGCATTAAAATATAGGGCACTTTCAGTTTGGCAGCCGTTTTGTACATTTCAGAATCTAAGGTGCCACCCGCTACATCGTTTACAATTGCGGCGCCTGCTTCAACAGCATTTTTTGCCACTTCACTTCTAAAAGTATCTATGGAAATTAAAGCTTTAGGAAAGTTTTTCAGAATAATTTCAATTGCATTTACAACCCTATTTATTTCTTCTGTTCCAGAAATTTCCTCAGCACCCGGCCGGGTGCTATAGCCGCCAACGTCTAAAAAGGTTGCACCGTCAGCAAGCATTTTTTCGGCCTGTTTTACTATTTCAGGTTCAGCAATAGTTTTTCCGCCGTCATAAAACGAATCGGGGCTTACGTTTATAATGCCCATTACTTTGGGCACCGAAAGATCTATGAGTTTGCCTCGGCAATAAAGGGTCTGCAATTTTTTAATTTTTAGGCTGTCAAGATTCAAAAACATATAGCCAATATGGTTTGGCGAATAACTTTAAGCTTTCAACTTTGAACTTCGAACTATTTAAGCGAAATTTACGCAAAATCTTACACATCACTAATGGCAGATACTTCAAATCAATATAACGACCAGATAGAAAAGTGCAGAGGTCTGTTTATCAATAAAATGCGCGATTACGGCTGTGCGTGGCGAATTCTAAGACTTCCCTCATTAACCGACCAAATTTTTATAAAGGCGCAACGCATTCGCGGATTGCAACAAAATGCAGAGCAAAAAATTGAGGAAGACGAAACCAGTGAATTTATTGGAATTGTAAACTATTCCATTATGGCGCTAATCCAGCTTGAAAAAGGAGTAGTGGAACAACCAGATTTTTCGCTGGAAGAAGCAACCCAACTTTATGATGAACAAGTAGCAAAGACCAAGCAATTAATGATGGACAAAAACCATGATTATGGCGAGGCTTGGCGGGATATGCGAGTTAGTTCGCTAACAGATTTAATTCTTCAGAAATTATTGCGCGTAAAGCAAATTGAAAACAATAGTGGTAAAACATTAGTTTCTGAGGGAATAGACGCCAATTATCAGGATATGATTAATTATGCAATTTTTGCCTTAATTCATTTGGAAGAAGAATTAAGTAAGAAGAATAAAGAAACAGAAGAATGAAAATACTAGTAGGAATTTCACGAATAATTGTAGGCGTTTTATTTATTATAAGTGGCTTAATTAAATTGAACGATCCCGTTGGGTTTTCATTTAAGCTGAAGGATTACTTTGCGCCTGAAGTTTTGGATCTTGGTTTCTTGGTTCCCTTCGCTTTATTGATTGCTATTTTTGTGGTAATTTTTGAGGTTTTGGTAGGCGTTGCCCTATTATTGGGCTATCTTAAAAAGGCTACCCTTTGGGCGTTGTTGTTAATGATAGTGTTCTTCACCTTTCTCACCTTTTATTCGGCTTATTTCAACAAGGTAACCGATTGTGGCTGTTTTGGCGATGCTATTAAACTTACGCCTTGGGAATCTTTTACCAAAGATATTATTCTGCTCATTTTTATTATAATACTATTTATAGGCAAAAAGTATATTCAGCCATTTTTCACCAAGGAAATACGAAGTATCATAATTTTGGCTGGATTTGTAGCTTGTTTGGGAATTACCTATTACGTATTGATGCACCTTCCCATTATCGATTTTCGCCCTTATAAAATTGGCGCAAATATTAGGGAGGGAATGACGGTGCCAGAAAATGCACCAGGCCCAGTTTATGAATATAAGTGGAAATTCAACATTAACGGCGAAGAGAAAACCATAACTACCAATGGAGAATATCCGCAGGTTGAAGGCGAGCTAATAAGCACCGAAACTGAAATGATACAGGAAGGCTATACTCCACCCATCCATGATTTTACGATGGAACGTGATGGTGAAGATTATACCGAACACTTTTTAGAGCAAGAAAATCTTGTGGTTATAATTGCCTATAGCCTCGGGAATACTGAGAAGGACGGATATATTCCAATAAAGGAAGTTACGGATAAAGCTATTAAAAATGGCTATAGCGTAATTGGGCTATCTGCCTCTTCGCAAGAAATGACAGCCGCCTTGGTGGAGCAATACAAGCTAAACTTTAAGTTTTATTTCTGTGATGAAACTACGCTGAAAACTATAGTACGAAGCAACCCGGGTATTTTGGAATTGGACAATGGCACCGTAAAACAAAAATTACATTGGAACGATGCTAAAAAACTGAATCTTCCTGTAGTTAAAAATGCAAAGCCAAAATTAGACCTATCGCTAAAACAACGTTTGGACAGTATTGCAGTGCTAGATCAAAAATATCGTCTATTGATGCAGGCCCGATCATTAGAAGAGAGAAAGAAATTAGGTGAAAAAATGGGCCTTTCGGAAGCTGAATACAGCGGCGATCTGGCAAGCTTACAAAAAGTGTTGGACAGTGTGAACATGGTTTTTATTGAAAAATATTTTGATGAAAAGGGGTATCCAGGAAAATCGGTAGTTGGGGAAGAATCTAACCTTATTGCTTGGAATGTTTTGCAGCACAATCCAGATAAAATTCCAATGTATTTACCCTTGGTAAAAAAGGCGGATGCGGCAGGAGAAATCCCTAAAACCTCTGCGGCCATAATGGAAGACCGCTATTTAATGATGGAAGGGAAGCCCCAGATTTACGGTACCCAAGGAATGAGTTATGACGATGCCCGAGGCTCATTCATTTGGCCCATAGAAAACGCCGCTACTGTTAATGATCGGCGAAAGGAAGCTGGTTTTGACGAGTCTATTGAAGCCTATGCCAAGGTTCTTTTTGGGGAAGATTATGTCTATGAGCCCAAAACGATGGAACAAATAAAGGGTTAGGATAGAGCTTAGAAAAAAGAGTAAAGAGTAAAGAGCAAAGAAAAATTTATAAAAAATAAATTAGTGGGCGGTTATATACTTCAAAAATTAGGTTATGCTTTGCTTACGCTATTTGGGGTTATAACTGTAATTTTCTTCCTTTTCACCATCCTTCCCGGTGACCCAGCACGCATGATGCTGGGGCAAAATGAAACCGCCGAACAGCTGGATGTGGTAAAGAAAAAATACGGGTTCGATCAACCGGTTTCTATTCAATATGTACGGTATTTAAACGATCTTTCGCCTATTTCCTTCCACAGCCAAAGTCCGGAAGATTACACATTTCTATCCCAAGGAAAATACAATGCAGTTCAATTGTTTTCAATAGGCAACACTACTGTTGTAATAAAAACACCTTATTTACGGGAGTCTTTTCAAAAAAATGGTAAGGAAGTTAGCGAAGTGATTGCCGAAACTCTTCCCAACACATTTATTTTGGCAGTCTCGGCAATTGTTATTGCCATGCTAATAGGAATTCTACTCGGAATTGTATCGGTGCTTTTCAAAGATGGATTTATAGATAAAGCCATACAATTAATAAGCACATTGGGAATGAGCGTACCCTCGTTTTTTAGCGCCATCATTTTTGCTTGGATTTTTGGCTTTTTGCTCCATGAATACACAAATTTAAATATGACCGGGAGCCTATATGAAGTTGACGATTTTGGCAATGGTAAATTCATTCAATGGAAAAATTTAATACTTCCCGCCATTGTTTTAGGTATTCGTCCGTTGGCAGTTGTTAGCCAATTAATGCGCAATTCACTTTTAGAGGTATTAAACCAAGATTACATTCGCACCGCGAAGGCAAAAGGACTTTCCTTTTTTCAAATTATAAGAAAACACGCGCTTAAAAATTCTTTAAATCCGGTTGTTACAGCCATTTCAGGTTGGTTTGCTAGCATGCTAGCGGGTGCCGTTTTTGTGGAATATATTTTTGGGTGGAACGGCTTGGGGAAGGAAATTGTAAACGCTTTAAATACACTCGATCTGCCCGTAATTATGGGAGCGGTGATTGTAATTGCCACATTGTTTATAATAATCAATATTTTTGTAGACATTATTTACGGTTGGTTAGATCCGAAAATCAGTAAGCAGTAGCAGTATTCAGTGCTCAAAGCTCAGTAAGATTTATTCAAAATTGATTTAAAAATTTAATACTCTATAACTCGGTAACTTTACAATATGAGAAAACAAATAGTAGCAGGAAACTGGAAAATGAACAACGATTTGGCCGAAACCGAAATGTTTTTGGTCGATTTGAAAAAACAAGTATTTCCGGAAAATGTAGCAGTAATGATAGCGCCTTCTTTCACCAATTTAAATCACACCTTTAATTCTTTGCGCGAACACCCGGTTACTGTTGTAGCCCAAAATATGCACCAGAGTAATGATGGGGCCTTTACGGGAGAAGTGTCTGCAAAAATGTTGAAGAGCGTAGGCACAAATACTGTTATTTTAGGTCATAGTGAGCGTCGCGCCATTTTTAATGAAGATAACGCAGTGCTTGCAGAAAAAGTTAATTCGGCCTTGGAAAATGAAATGACAATAATTTTCTGCATAGGCGAAGAGTTGGAAGATAGAAGGAACGAAAACCACTTTAATCTGGTAAAAACCCAATTAGAAGAAGGGCTTTTTCATGTGGCCGATGATTCATGGGTTAATATAATTCTAGCCTATGAACCTGTTTGGGCCATAGGTACGGGTGAGACTGCAAGCCCCGAGCAGGCACAAGAAATGCATAAATTTATTAGAAAGACAATTGCGGAAAAATATTCAAAAGCAATAGCCGATAAGGTTTCAATCCTTTATGGTGGAAGCGTAAAACCAGATAATGCCGCTGAAATTTTTGGCCAACCCGATGTTGATGGCGGATTAATTGGAGGCGCTTCTTTGGAAGTAGAAAGTTTTATGAAAATTGTAAATGCATTTAAAAAATAACGACCAATTCAAAACATAAATCCATTAGTGTTGGAATTTAAAAAAAACTATGAACTATATAGAATACACATTCAAGGTAGCGCCACTTCAGCCTGCCACCGAAATCCTAATTGCCGAATTGGGCTACGCCGGTTTCGAAAGCTTTGTTGAAACTGAGGAAGGCGTAATGGCATATATTCAGAAGGAGGAATGGAATGAAGCAATTTTGGATGAAATAAATGTTTTGAAATCGGACGAATTTAAAATAGAGCACACTTTTTCAGAAATAGAGCAAATAAACTGGAACCAGGAGTGGGAAAAAAATTTCAGCCCAATTGAAGTTGACGGGAAGTGCACTGTGCGTGCGCCATTCCATCCCGCCAAAGATTTTGAATATGAAATTGTAATCGAGCCAAAAATGTCTTTCGGCACGGGACATCACGAAACTACATTTATGATGCTTCAATTTATTTTGGAGAATAATTTTGAAGGCAAAAGCGTCCTTGACATGGGCTGTGGTACAGCTGTTTTGGCTATTCTTGCTGAAATGCGTGGCGCTTCAAAATTGGATGCTATCGATATAGACGAATGGTGTTTTGAAAATTCAATGGAAAATATAGGTAGA
>CAXBDO010000089.1:0-8306 GCA_963974165.1 uncultured Aequorivita sp. | reverse complement strand
AAGCCACGTGTTTTACGTTCACCAAGATTCTTCTAATAACCAAAAAAACTTCATTTAAGATGAACAAAATATATACAATCCTTTTACTCATAGCGGTAAGTACCTCCATGGTTACCGCGCAAAATAGTAAAACAAAAAAGGCCGATCAATTATATGATAGGCTTCAATATACAGACGCGGCCGAGGCTTACAGCAAATTGCTGAAAAAGGGCGAAGGCAGCACTTACGTATTCGAACGGTTGGGGAACAGCTATTTCTTCATTAACGACACCCAAAAGGCAGAAACCTATTACAAAAGGGTAGTTAAAAGAAAAGATGTAGATCCTGAAACAGTTTATAACTACGCCCAATCTTTAAAGGCAAATGGAAAATTTGAAGAGTATAATACTTATATGAAGCAATTTTCTGAAATGAAGCCTAACGATTCTCGTGCAATTGCCTTTATGAAGAACCCAGATTATCTTCCTAAAATTGTTGATGAGAGCACCCAAAAGTACGCAGCAACAAATCTTAATGCGTTAAATTCAAAGTATTCAGATTTTGGTGGTTTAGCAATAGGTACAGATTTCTACTTTAGTTCTGCCAGAAATACTACACGTAAAACTTACGGTTGGAACGAAGAGCCATTTTTGGATATTTACAAAGCTACAATAGTAGGCGGAGTAGAAAAAAATGACGCGCTTTTAAAAGGTGATGTAAACACAAAATATCACGAAAGTACCGTAACTATTACTGCAGACGGAAAACGCATGTATTTTGACCGCAATGACTACCACAACGGAAAATACAAAAAGAACGATGCGGGTATCAATCAATTAAATATTTACTACGCTGAAAACGTAGATGGCCAGTGGAAAGATGTACAATCTGTTCCTTTTAACAGCCACGATTACTCTACTAGCCACCCAGCTTTAAGTCCTGACGGAAAAACGCTTTATTTTACGAGCGACCGTCCAGGCGGAAAAGGTAAAGCTGATCTTTATAAAGTAACTATTGGTGCTGACGGCAGCTTCGGAAGTCCAGTAAATTTAGGCGATAACATTAATACTGAAGGCAAGGAAGGTTTTCCATTTGTGGATGCCAACGGAACCTTGTATTTCTCTAGTGATGCACATTTAGGAATGGGCGGACTTGATGTTTTTGCGGCTGAAGCCAAGGGCGACAATTTTGGGGAAGTTAAAAACCTAGGCCTTGGTGTTAATAGTAGCGAAGATGATTTTGCTTATTCTTACGACCCAGCAACAAAAGAAGGTTATGTATCTTCAAACAGAGCTGGCGGAATGGGTAGCGATGATATCTATAAAATCAAGAAATTGGAAGTTTGCGATGTTATCTTGAACGTTATTGTAGTTGATGCTACTAACGACGAGCCAATAGCTGGCGCACGTTTGGATCTATTCGACGGAAAAGAAAACAAATTAAAGAGCCAAACAACCAGTGCAAATGGTACGGGCAAAATTACTGCAGCCTGCAACCAGGAGCACGTAGTACAAGCCTTTAAGGATGGTTATGAAAGCAATGCCGAAACTGTAGCTTCTTCTAAGGAAGGAGAGAAAAGTATACGTATTGCCCTTCGTCCAATCGATGATATTATAGAAGGTGAAATGGTGAAGTTGAATCCAATTCTGTTTGATTTCGACAAACATAATATTAAGCCTCAAGCGGCATTCGAGCTAGATAAGCTTGTACAGTTGATGAAGAAAAATCCAGAAATGGTTATAAAAGTTGAAGGCCACACAGATAACCGTGGATCTGACTCATACAACAAAAATCTATCAGACAGACGTGCTAAGAGCACCGTACAATATGTAATTTCTAAAGGAATTGCCAAAGATAGAATTAGCGGTGAAGGATTTGGTGAAAGTAGACCAGCAGTAGCTTGCGGCGACACTTGTACCGAAGAGCAACACCAAAAGAACAGACGTTCAGATTTTATTATTGTGAAAAAATAGTTTTTTAAAAGCTAAACTGGTAACCAACCAGAAACTAACCCTTGCATATTTGAGCAATCAAATACTGTAGGGGTTTTTTATTTAGAATTCATTTGAAATATGATGAAGGCAATTAAAAACCTATTCCACCACTGAAATATCATCAATCTGATAAGTTGTAGAAATACCATTCGATGCCCCCAAATACTGGTACCCTATATAAACAACCTGACCTGCATAGGCTGAAAGATTTATGTTCCCGGAAGGTGTAAATTCTGTTCCATAGCCGCTAGTGTGCCCAGTTGAAATGACGGCATTAAGATTGGTCCAAGTTGCAGTGGCCACGTCTCCACTAAAATCTGTAGAAATTTTTACAGTGAGTGGATTTCCGTTATAGAAACCATCATTTGTACTAAAAGTAAGAATTGGCGATGAGCCATTCGGCAAAATAAGACCAGGGGTAACGAGCCAAACTTCACAAGGGTTTTCGTTAGAATTGTAGGCTGATGTTTGGGCATATTTATTTGAATTGTGTTCCCTTACATCGTAAAGTTTTGAACTGCCATTAGCATTCACATTCGTCCAACCTTCAATAGTTACAGGAACGCCTGCTGGTTCATCTTCAAAATCTTCGATGAAAGGTAGGGCAAGTGCGCCTCCCGTACCGCCACCGCCTTCATCGCATCTGGCACCATCCATTAATACATCATCCAAATCTCGGATAAATAATTGTGCATCATTATTGAACCTGCTTAAAATTGCCGTTAAACTCCCATTGCCTTCTGGTAAAAGGATGGATTTGAAGTCTGCAAAACCACTGGTCCTAAGCGAAATTAATTCGCCATCGCAGTTCTCTAAATCTCTATTTACCCCAAAAGTATTATGCGGATTGGCATAATGGGCAATTCCCGCAAGGCCGTCCGGAAACTGAACATTTTCTAACTTTACCAGCGTGTTTAAATATTGTTCATTGTTATCGAGGTCTAAGGCCTGTGCGATTGTTATTATTTGCGGCACAAGGGTGTCTGTTTGGGTAGACCGTAATATGCGCTCTTCAAAGTCCTCAATACTTATTCGCCCTATTTCATCTCCATTCAAGGTGCCAATGGTAGGCAATTCGGCATATTGACCAATATATAAACCATTTACCCTGAAATATATTTTTCGACCAGGTTCAAATTTGGTGTATAGATCGATAGCTTCAGTTGAAATAGCTACCCCCGCAGTAGGATTCTCCGGTTCATCCTGAATGATTAAGGTTTTATAAAAATTACCAGTTTCATCGCTTGAAACAACATAGGCTTGAATGTACAACGCCCTATTAGATTCCTCGCCCGCCTCTATAATTTTGGGTTCGAAACCTCTATATCTTTCTTTGATGGAAGTAATATTTTCATTAACATCTACATTTGGTTCCTCAACGTTTATTTCGGGAATATTATATTCATCATCGTTTACGCAGGCAACGGCCAAGGCTAATAAAACCAAAAAGCCTATCAGTTTAGGATATGTTAGATTTTTCATTTTAATATATTTTAAATTCTTCGCAACTTCATTTAATTTCAATTATTCTTAAAAGCGGACGTAGAGATTTGCGTAATAGGTGGTGCCGTATCCGTACCAATTTTTTGGTCCGAAAACCCGGGGATTGTTCGCAGTGTCTTCAGAAAGGGTTCTGTAATTTGCGCTTCGCCCCTGTTCAAAACCGCCCGTTTTATAAACTTCATCCAGAACATTATTGATACTGGCAAAGAAGCCCACGTAATAATCCTTAATCTTCCAAGATTTTCCTCCAACAAAATTCACTAATATGTAAGCGTCGAATTTTTCTTGTTTCAAAAGTTCCCTTGCCTTGGCTGGGTCATAATCATTAAAGGGTATACCATCGGAATCCAAGTAAAAATTTGCAGTTCGGGTAAGGGGCGAAATATCTAAATACGCATTGGAAAAATAATTGGTTGTAGCGCCAAACCACCAAAACTCAGGATTGCGATATTCGAAGCCAATTTGGTAGGCTTGCTGTGGGCCGCCAGCTAATTTATAATTCTTTAATGTGGAAAATCCATAATCTACCACACCTCCCGGCACATCGGTAAAATCGTCAGAAGTTAAATAAAGGGCGGGATTGTTATTAAAAATATGTTGGCCATAGGCAGCGGCACCTTTAAGTTTAATGGTAGGTGTAATTTGGGCTTCAATACCCAATTCGGCACCAATATTCCGTTTATCTATTCCGGTTAATACTTCTTGTACAAAAGCGTTGGAAGCACTTCTACCCGGAATCGAAATTCCATCTGCATAATAAAAGGAAATCTCGGAAGCATCCTGCATTAGTGTGTAATAGCCCGTAAGTCTAGCTTTTACAATTGGGGAACGGAAGATATAACTGCCATCCATATGCAAGTTCTTTTCCTCTGTTAAGTCTATAACCGTAGCATTGTTTTGGCGTGAATTTGAAAACGAATTTCGCAATGTGGGTGCATCGGTAAAATAGGTGCCGTTTGTTTCAAGTATATGCCGTCCAGAAATTTTATAGGTTACTCCAGCTTTTCCTCCATAGGTTGTAAAGTTTAGTTTTTCACTTTCCCCGAAAGAATTTTCAGGAAAATTGCCGTTGCGATACAGACCATTTCTTTGGTAACTGGTTCTTCCAAATTTACCTGCCAAATAGAAATCTAATCTCGAAAATTTAAATTGTCCCTGTACAAAACCATAATAGTCGGTTGCATTAAACTCAAAATTATATTTCATTTTATCGCCTTCCCCTACTATTCTGTCAGGATTGTTTAAATCGCTCTGGGCCTGGTCTCCAGAGTTAAATGTATCTACATCTAAATACCCATTGCCCTCTAGCAAATCTAGCATATTTGCAAAATTGCTTGAATTCAATTTCCTGAAATTTAGTGCAGCTGTTAAAGTCAAGCTTTCTGATAAATTCGAGTTTAAAATACTGTTGGCTGAAATTTGGGTGTCGTCGGTCCTATCCTCATATAAATAGTAGCGCGAGGTGCCGCCATAAAAAATATTGGTTTCATATAAATCCTGCCAATCTATCTGGCCATCACTTACAAATTTTGAATATGCCCGGTACGCACCTTCAAGATTAGGGCCAGCGGGATCTGCCAAAAAATAACTGGGCAATTTTTGATAATAACTAGGGTCTGGATTGGGTGCATTATCGTAGCCCAAACGGCTGTTCCCCATTTGGCCGAATTGATACCCAATATTGGTATTGAGCAGCGTAGATTCAGAAATATTGTAAAAATGGTTTAGCATAATTATTGGTTCCTCTATTTCGCCTATGCGCGAGTTGCGAATTTCTCCCTCTTGTTCGCCCCAATATGCGTTATATTTTGTGCCTTTTAGATCATAAACTTCTTGGGTATTGGCTGAAGATTTTCCTCTTCTATTTGGAGTAAAGAAGGCGGTAAAACTTAAACTTTGCGAAGCGCTAAATTTTTTTTCAATTGAAGCAAAAAAAGAATTGGCATCATATAAAGTACCGTCGTTAAAGCCTTCATCCGCAAAACGTCTTGCCAATAGTACGGAATATGCCCATCCATTGGCAAGCAACCCACTATGGTAAGAACCCATAACCCTGCCCCTGTAACTGCGATTACTTGTAGCGTATGAAATTCGACCACCTTTTCTATACTGCGAAGCCCGCATAATAATATTGGTGGCGCCGGCAAGATCGCCAAACGAATATTCATTCGCAGAAATGCCCATTGAGAATATTTGGTTGCGCTGTACATCGTTCAGCCCGCCCCAATTAGACCACTGTGGCCTGCCGTTGTAAAGTTTATTCATTTCCAAGCCGTTGATAAGCACCTTGCCGTCTTCAGAATTATAGCCCCGTGGTCTAAAAAATGTAGCGCTAAAATCGTAGGAAGCGGCATTCAGAAACACATCTTTAGAGGCTTGTAACAAGCCTGATACCGTGTATGAAGTACCATCATCCTCATCCAACTCGTTATCGGAAAGACTTATTACCCCAATTTGTACCTCGAGGGCGGAGAGGTCCAATTGCATTAAAATGGATTCTAGGGAAAGTGGCTTATTATTCTGGATTTTTATGGAAATCCTTAAGGTAACATAGCCTGGTTTTGAAATTTCCAAAATTTGTTCGCCCACCGGCAGGTTAGGCTGCGAAAAGGAGAATACTCCATCATTATCCGTAATTGTAGTAAATATTGAGTTTGAAATTTGAACTTCAACATTCGCTATCGGATCACTGGAATTGGTGTCTAGCACCCTGCCGCTTATAAGGGCATTTTGGGCATTTGAAGTAAGCCCACCCAAAATAAATGCATATCCTATAAAAATGAAACGCTTCATCTTTAAATATGAATTATATTGGGAAGTATCTTGAGAAAAGTTTATAAATTTAGTGAAAATTAAATTACATATTTATATTTTTAGTTAACTTTTTTCATTTATAAACTTTTATTATGAAAAAATTAGCGCGCCTTCCTATTTTACTCTTCCTATTATATTTTACCTTTTCTTACCCACAGGCAGAAAAGGAATATAAAATAAATACAGTTGCCTTTTATAACCTTGAAAATTTATTCGATTATGAAGATGACCCATTAGTTTTTGATGATGATAGAACCCCGGACGGCAAAGACCATTGGACCCAAGAAATCTATGAAGCGAAATTAGCCAATATGGCCAAGGTAATCTCGGAAATTGGGGAAGAAACCACCGGTACATCGCCCGCCATAATTGGCATATGCGAAATAGAAAATCGCCGTGTAATTGAAGATTTATTGAACCAGGCTCCCCTTAAAACAAAAGATTATGGAATTATACATTTTGATAGTCCTGATAGACGAGGAATTGATGTAGCGCTCCTTTATCAGAAAAATATTTTTACGCCCTCAAACTATAAAGCGTTTGAACTTGTAATTTACGACGACCAAGATAGCAGTAAACGGGTTTACACCAGAGATCAATTATTGGTTAGCGGAGTTTTTGACGGAGAAAAAATCCATATAATTGTAAACCATTGGCCCTCCCGAAGTGGCGGGGAAGCGCGCAGCAGACCAAAACGCTTAGAAGCCGCAAAATTGAATTTGAAGATAATGGATTCGCTATTTAGTGAGGACCCATATGCGAAAATTATAAGCATGGGCGATTTCAATGACGACCCAAGCAGCCCAAGTATTAAGGATATTCTCAGCACCCAAGAAAAGCGAGAAGAAATGAAGATAAAGCAATTGTACAACCCTATGGAAGCCCTCTTTAAAAAAGGTCTTGGCACCTTGGCTTATCAGGATGGCTGGAACTTTTTCGACCAAATTATTATTTCTACAGAATTGGCAAAAAAAGACTTTTCAACTTATCGGTTTTATAAGGCAGGAATATTCAACAAAAATTATTTAACGACCCAATTTGGGCAGTATAAAGGCTATCCCTTCCGAAGTTTTGTGAATGGATTTACTGGCGGGTATAGCGATCATTTTCCGGTCTTTATTTATTTAATAAAAGAAAAGACTTTGGACAGGTAAAATAAAAAAGCGCGCGAAAAATCGCACGCCTTTTAATTATATATGAATTTCCATTAAAACCACTGGCTCCACGGAATTCGGCTCAACATCAACACCAGGGCAATGGTATAAAAGATTGCAAGGGTCTTAAATTTGCGATGGGATAGCAATTTTTTCTTATGTTTAGAATAACCAATAGTTATAAAAACCACTGTTAAGATCATAACCAATGGGTGTTCTACTGCATATAATCTGTATTCTGAATTTTTCATAACTTCCCCCATCCCAGAATTGGAAATATTCTGTAAACCCAAAGGCGAAATAAAGTAAAGTATTAGCCCAATTAGCAATTGAATATGCGTTACAATTAATGCGAAAAGCGAAATTCTAAAATCTTTGGCGGCATATTCCCTTTTGGAAAAAAAGCCCACAAGCGCATTTAAGGTTGCAAGTGTTACCACAAGAAGCACCAAATAGGCCCAATACGAATGAACAAATTGAAAAGTTGTGTACATAGTTTAAGTTTTGAAGTCGACCAAAGATAAGATATATTAACAAAAAAAATGCCCCAAAAAATTGGGGCATTTTCAGTATTTATAAAATAAATATTAGAAATCGTAACGTAAGCTAGCGTTCCAAGTTCTTCCGTTACCGTAGTAGTAACCGAAAGAATCTTTTTGACCTAAATACGTTTCATCTGTAACATTGTATACGTTAGTTCTAATTGTGAAGTCATTTCCTCCAAAATCAAACTTGTAAGTAAGACCTGCATCCAAAACACTGTATGCTGGCAAACGCTCTGCTTGGTAAACATCCCCTGCAATTGAAGCAATAACAACATCTTCAGCATCTACGAAACCGTATAAATCTGTGTAGATATTAT
>CAXBDO010000088.1:0-8387 GCA_963974165.1 uncultured Aequorivita sp. | reverse complement strand
GAGATAAAGAAGATAATAATACAATACAGGTATTATATTTTGATTTTAAAACTTTGAAATACCCATCCTCCTTCTCGCCTTCCAATACTCCCGCCTGACCAAGCAACAAGGCTTCCAAATTTTGCTGCTCTTGGCTACATTTTGCCAATATTGAAAAATCAATGGATTTTGCAATGCTGAAGAAAGACTCGCCGTTAACCTTTAAGCCGAAATTTTTGCAGAGCATTCTAAACAATAAACTTTCCCAATGGTTCTGCGTTTCCTCCAATTCGGCCAAAAGCAACTTTTCCTTCTTTTGAAGTCTTTCAAAATAAAGGCGTTCTACCCAATTTTCGAGTGTAAAGTCGTCGATTATTTCAAAATCATTTTCACAATTAATCCATTTTTTATCTTTAGAAAACAGTTTTTGATAGCGTTCCAAAGTAACTGTAGGAATATGCTTTTTTAAGATGAAAGTAGGAATTACAGACCCGTCCTTTCTATAAATTTCGGCATCGTGTTCCCATACCACGTGAAGTATTACATTGTCATAAGCCGCATCAACTTCATGGCCATGCACATACCAATCTGAAGATTTTAGATGAATTTCAACATTCCCTGCCCATAGCTGGCCGTCCAGCTCAATTTGGGCGTTAAAAAAATCTGGACCCGAATTTAAGTTATGGCTTCCTTGGTTTTTTATGTGGAGATTTTCATTGTTCGAAGTGAAAAAACTGCCCACATCAAACTTCTGAAATTTCCACACATAGTGTAGAAAATCTTCTTTCATCTGACAAACTTATATTAGGGGGAGCTTTAGAACTAAACTAAAGATAAGGAAAAATATGAGTGATATTAAGCTTTCTGTTCCTGTTCTTCTTTCTGTGCGTCGGCCTGTCTTTCAACTTTTTCTGAAATGGTATCCACAAAAAGAATGCGATTCCATTTGTAAAGGCGTCGGGAGAGTAATACGTACCTAAAAACACCAATTGTCAAAAAAATTACACACACTACCAAGGCCACATACCCAAGCCATTGAATGCTTTCAAAATCTTTTAACTGCAAAATACCGATACCTCCTAAAAGCAGATAAAGGGAAGACCTTATATATGAAAGCAAAGTGCGTTCATTCGCCAATTTAGTGCGTTCCAGCGCCAAAATTTCGTTGGTGTTGGCGGGCACAGGTTTGGTGCGCAAAAAGCGAAATAACTTTTTAGCTTCGTTTTTCATTTCGGTCGTTATTCGTTAAAAGTTATAGGCTACAAGGAGTTAGACCTACTAACAAATATAAAACTATTAAGCTGAAGTATGGAACCTACAATCTGAAACTTAGAGTGCACTAATTACATCGTGCTTGGTTATGATGCTGTATTTTCCATCGCCAAGATCTACCAAAACTGCATTGTTTTCTTTGTGTATCAATTTGGATATTTCCTCTATTGAAGCACTTTTTTTAACAATAGGAAATGGTTTGTGCATTACTTCTTTTATAGGAAGATCGGCTATGTTTTTATCTTCAAGATATTTTCTAAGCAAATCTGTTTCATCCAATGCGCCCACAAAACCATTAGTATCTTCCACCGGAATTTGGCTAATGTTGTATTTTTTCATTCGCTCTATTGCGTGGCCTACCAATTCTTCTGTCTTCACTGTAATTAAAGGCAAATCTTGGTGGTCTTTAATCAAATCAGACGCATTTTTTGCCTCATCCTCAACAAAACCGCGTTCGCGCATCCATTCGTCATTATACATTTTACCTACATATCTACTACCGTGATCGTGGAAGAGTATTACCACAACATCATCTTTGGTGAATTTTTCCTTCAGTTGAAGTAAGCCTTTGATTGCCGCTCCAGCAGAATTCCCTAAAAAGAAACCTTCCATTTTGGCAAGTTTCTGGGTGTAGATAGCTGCGTCTTTATCAGTTACTTTTACAAACCCATCAATAACGCTAAAATCAACGTTCTTTGGAAGTATATCTTCACCAATTCCTTCTGTTATATACGGATAGATTTCGTTCTCATCAAAAATCCCAGTTTCGTGGTATTTTTTAAAGACGCTACCGTAAGTATCAACGCCCCAAATTTTTACATTCGGGTTTTTTTCCTTTAAATATTTCCCTACTCCGCTAATGGTTCCGCCAGTGCCAACGCCTACCACAAAATGCGTCACTTTGCCGTCCGTCTGTTTCCAGATTTCTGGGCCTGTGCTTTCATAATGTGCCTTTGCATTGCTCGGGTTATCGTATTGGTTTACATACCAACTGTTCGGGGTTTCCTCTGCCAATCTTTTTGAAGTGGAATAATAGCTACGTGGATCTTCGGGAGCAACATTTGTTGGGCAAACAATTACCTTGCTGCCCACGGCCTTTAAAATATCTATCTTTTCCTTGCTCTGTTTGTCGCTTATAACGCAAACCATTTTATAACCTTTTACAATAGCGGCAAGGGCAAGACCCATACCTGTGTTGCCCGAGGTGCCTTCAATAATAGTTCCACCGGGTTTTAGGTTTCCGTTGGCTTCGGCATCTTCAATCATAGTAAGCGCCATACGGTCCTTAACCGAATTGCCGGGGTTAAAAGTTTCATATTTGGCAAGCACCAAAGCGGGTATATCCCCAATTATTTTGTTGATTTTCACCATTGGCGTGTTGCCAATGGTTCCCAATATATTTTCTGCGTATTCCATAGATTTTTTTGAAGCGGTAAAGGTACAATTTATTGATGAAAAGAAAAGTCCCCAACGGTTTTGAAAAGCTTTGGGGTCTAAGTTCGTTACTCAAACCGGATCGCCTTCACCGGAGATATTTTGGAGATTATAAAAGATGGTATTAAAAGCATAAACAAACACAGCAAAAAAGTACCTGCATTGAGCATTAAAATATAGTCCCAATGCAGATAAACGGGAGCTTCGTTTACGTAATAGGTATCTGGATTCAGTTTAAAAACTTTTCCGTATTTCTGGACCAAAAGCAGTCCAATCCCAATTAAATTCCCCCAAAACAGCCCCACGCCAATTAGGTACATGGCGTTGTAAAGAAACACTTTCCGAACGCTCCAATCGCTACTTCCCAAAGCTTTTAAAATCCCAATCATTTGGGTGCGTTCCAAAATCAAAACCAAGAGTGCGGTTATCATATTTATGCCCGCCACCAAAATCATAATCCCAATTATCATTATAATGTTAAAGTCGAAAAGATCGAGCCATTCAAATATGGAGGCATATTTTTGGCGGATAGTTTGTGTGTCCAGCGTGCTTCCCGTTTCGTTATAAACCTCCTGCCCTATTGGAATAATATCATCAAAATCGTTCACGAATACTTCAAATGTCCCAACCTGATCGTCATCCCATTTATTCAAGCGCTGAATGTGGCGAATGTCTGTAATTATAAATTGTTCGTCAAATTGCTGAAACCCGCTATTATAAATACCAACAATATCAAAACCGCGGCTACGTGGCGTTTTTGAAACCTCATCGTTCAGAAAAAATGTTGTTACCCTATCTCCCAATTTCAATTGCAGCCTATTTGCCAAATATTCTGAAATTAGAATTTCTGAATTTAAATCGGCCTTAAAATCTGGCAGTTTGCCTTCAATTAAATAGTCGGAAAAATACTCCCAATTATATTCGGCACCAACACCCTTTACAACTACCCCTTCAAAATCGGTCTCCGTTCTAATTACCCCCCCTTTTGAGGCGGTAACCTGTACGTGTTTTATGCCGTCAACATTAGTAAAAGTGGGATAAAAATCCTGTTTTTTTGAGATAGGGTTTTGTGAATCGTTTGAAAAATTGGTGTCGAAATTGGTAATAATTATATCGCCGTTAAAGGCAGAAACTTTTTCGCGTATTTTTTTTTGAAGTCCCACCCCCGTGGCAATAGAAATTAGCATCATTATAATACCAAGTGCAATTGCGGTAATTGCAATTTTTATTATCGGTGCCGAAATACTACTTTTATAGTCCTTGGAAGCAACGATGCGCCGAGCGATGAAAAATTCGAAATTCACAGAAATTTTATGGGCTTAACTTTTTTCAAAAATACAGTTTTATTGATTGCTTTGACTATATTTTCCTGCGGAAGTTCGGTTGAGAACAAAGAGCAGAAAGTTTCAGAAAATAAGAATAAAGAGGCAGGAATCAAGACCCAAGACGAACAAATAATCGTTGGCGCGGAGCAATTTCAACTTTACTCTGAATTGTTAAAGGGTGAAAATGTGGGGGTAGTTGCCAATCAGACTTCTGAGGTAACTTTAAAAAAGGCAAATGAACCAGCTACGAAAGAATCTAAGAAATTCAAAATGCAAATGCATTTGGTTGATTATTTTCTCTTAAACAATATTTCAATTAACAAAGTATTCGCGCCAGAACACGGTTTTCGAGGTACTGCAGATGCGGGGGAACATGTAAAAGATGGCGTTGATTCAAAAACTGGCGTGCCCTTAATATCACTTTATGGAAGCAATAAAAAACCATCTCAGGAACAATTAAAAGGAATTGATGTTGTGGTTTTCGACATTCAAGATGTGGGCGCGCGTTTCTACACATACATTTCAACACTTCATTATGTAATGGAAGCCTGTGCCGAAGCAGGAATTCCGGTCATTGTATTAGATCGTCCAAACCCGAACGGACATTATGTTGATGGACCTATATTAGAAAAAGAACACCAAAGTTTTGTAGGAATGCACCCAATACCGGTGGTTCACGGAATGACAATTGGCGAATATGCAAAAATGATAAATGGCGAAGGTTGGTTAAAAGATAAATTAAAATGTAAGTTGACTGTAATTGAAATGCAAAATTATACACACGATACGCCCTACGCGCTCCCCATAAAACCCTCGCCCAATTTACCGAACGCTCAATCCATAAACCTATATCCAAGCCTCTGCTTTTTTGAAGGTACATTTATAAACGCGGGTCGTGGAACAGAAATGCAATTTCAAGTTTTCGGTGCACCAAGTTTGCCCGCCTCAAAATATACTTTTACCTACACTCCACAATCCAATGAAGGCGCAAAAGATCCAAAATTTAAAGGCCAATTATGCCATGGTAAAGATCTTCGGAAAGAACCCCAGCTAAGCAAAATCAATTTGGAATGGTTAATAGATGCGTATAACGCCAACGGTAAAAAGAAGGATTTCTTTAATTCGTTCTTCGTGAAGCTTGCCGGAACAGAAAAGTTGCAGCAGCAAATTGAACAAGGTTTAACTGCCGAGGAAATTCGAAATTCTTGGAAAGACGGACTTGCAGATTTTCAGAAAACACGGGCGAAATATTTAATTTATCCTTAAAAGGAGTTGCAGTCTCAGTTTTCAGTATCAATAATTATAAATTAAAATGATTGTATACTGCGACTGAAAATTGTTTACTTATTTAACCTTCGTTTCATTTCCTCAACAATATTGAAAGCAGCTGGGCAAATGGCAACATTTTGCATCGTTAGGTTTGAAATCTGCTGGAATTTTTTTCGGTCCGTATGTGGAAATTCGCTGCAAGCTTTTGGGCGAACATCGTAAATACTGCAATAATTATCGGCTCCCAAAAAAGTACAGGGCACGCTTTGCAGCACGTAATCTTTATCTTCATCTATCCGCAAATAAGATTCGATAAACCTTTGCGGTTTCATTCTAAAATGCTTGGAGATACGCTCAATATCCTTGTCGGTAAACAAAGGTCCCGTGGTCTTGCAGCAATTGGCGCAAGTAAGGCAATCGGTTCTTTTAAATTCCTCCTCGTGCAACTCCTGCATTAAATTATCCAGATGTTTGGGCGGCTTTTTCTTCAGCTTCGCAAAAAACTTTTTGTTTTCAGTTGCGGCTTCTTTTGCTTTCTGCGGGAGTTGTTTTAAAATATTTTCCATTTTCAACATTTCTCTGCGTCCTCAGCGACTTTGCGGTGAAAATTTTACCGCAGAGACGCCAAGGGCGCAAAGTTTTTATTTGGCTTCATAAACCATTTCGCCATTAATAAAAGTGGCAATTACTTTTGTATTAGGAAGTTCATTTTCATCAACCTTCATTATATCTCTATCAAGCACAGTGAAATCTGCAAATTTCCCAACTTCAATGCTACCTTTTTCGTTTTCCTCAAAATTTGCATAAGCAGCCCAGATTGTCATTCCGCGCAAGGCTTCTTCACGCGTAAGCGCATCTTTCATTTGAAACCCGTTTTCAGGATAATTTTTTAAATCCTTTCGGGCTACAGCGGCGAAGAAGGTGTACATTGGATTTACTTGTTCAACAGGAAAGTCGGTACCCAGAGCTATCTTGCCAGCTTTTTTCAACAATGCTTTGTAAGCATATGCGCCCGCAATTCGCTCTGCGCCTACTCTTTCCTCGGCCCAATACATATCGCTGGTTGCGTGCGTTGGTTGTACTGAAGGAAGAATGTTGGTATTATCTAAGAAATAATCGAAATCTTCATTCGAAATTATCTGCGCATGCTCCACGCGCCAGCGTCTATCGGTTTTCCCTTTCAAAGCCTTTTTGTAGGCACGTAAAACGGCAATGTTTGCGGAATCGCCAATTGCGTGTGTATTCATCTGAAATTTTGATGCCGCAATTTTCTCGGCCAAATAATCTAGACTATCGGCTGTGGTTATCATTGCCCCAAAATGGCCCGGCATATCGCTATAGGGCTTGCGCATGGCAGCTCCTCGAGACCCAAGTGCCCCATCTGAATATACCTTAAACGAACTAACATTTAACCTGTCTGTTTTATACGGACCTTTTTTTAGGTAATATTCACGATTTTCAGGACTATTGCTAATCATTGCATACATCCTTAATTTGAATTTTTCTTCTTTTTGAAGTTTGTCTATTAGTTCGATTATATTTCTATCCAAACCAGCATCATCAACCGTGGTTAGCCCATATTGAAAACATATTTGTTCGGCTTCCAAAAGTGCATTGGCCGAAACCTCATCGGTAGTTTTAGGGAAGGTTTTTGTAATTAAAGCCATGGGTGCGTCAATAATTATTCCGGTGGGCTCCCCATTCTTCAAAACAATTTCGCCTCCAGCAATTTTGGTTTTGGAAGTTATTCCTGCAAGTTCCAATGCTTTTGCATTCACTAAATAGGCATGCCCATCTACTCTTTGAAGGGCAACGGGAGTATCGGGAAAAATAGAATCCAATTGCTTTCTGTTTGGAAAATTTTTGTCGTCCCAATCATTTTGATCCCAGCCCCGACCAATAATATAAGGCACATTTTTTTCCATCTGAAATCCCACCACACGCTCCATAACCTCTTCAAAACTTGTAGTTCCCATTAGGTTTACGTTTTGAAGACCAAGCCCTAAACCATATAAGTGGGCGTGGGCATCAATTAGTCCTGGCACCACAGTATTGCCTTGGGCATCATAGGTTACTTTAATATTGTATTTTAATTCGAGTTCTGGTTTTAACCCTATTTCGATAATTTTTCCATCTTTTACAACCAAAGCATTGGCAGTGCTAAATTCATCATCGACGGTGTAAATTGTAGCATTTTTAATCAATAAGTCTGCGGGAAGTTTATCGGGTGCGCAGGAAATAATTAAAACTGCAATTAAAAGGGAAAGTAATTTTTTCATCATTGAATAATTATGGTGTAAAAATATAGAAACTTCTACCGAAAGCAGAAATTTATTGAATATTACGTTGCGATAAATCGCGAGAAGAATGGTGAATAGTGAGTACGTCTATTCGATTTTTAGATACAATTCTGTAAATAACCCTATAGTTTCCTTCAATCAACTCTCTGATACTTTCGTTTTTGAATTCGGCTACTACCTTACCCGAATATGAATGGAAATTGAGAATTTTCACCCTATTTCTAATACGTATTACTTGAAATTTTGCATAGTTAATAGAATCCTTTGATATATAATCGAATATATCTTTTAAGTCCTCTACTGACTGCTTCGTCCAATTTATTTGAACCATTTTTCAAGTTCTTTGTCTACTTCGTCATCCGGAATTACTTCGCCCTTATCTGATTGCAAAATTCCGGTTTCAATTTTTTCAATTAGAATAAGCCGTTCCATCAACTCATCTATAGAAAATTTCTCAGGCAATTCAGACAAATGAGATTGTACTATTTTCTTGGTCAACATATTATAAAATTATTGAATGAAGGTACAAACGAAAATATGAAATAAAAAATCTAAAATCTACCAATCAAATTTATAAGTAACCCCGGCCAAACCTTGTAGGCCTTGTACTGGATAGTCCATCCATTTTTCATAGTTATCGCCAAACAGGTTGCTGCCCTTTACAAAAACAGAAAGTCTGTCTGTAAATCTATATCCCAAATTTACATTGGCATCTACATAGCCATCCAATGTAACTTCCTGTCCCATTGAATTGCCGAAAGGACTACTACTGAATTTTAAATCTTTCCGCTCGCCTACATAAAATAAA
>CAXBDO010000087.1:0-8418 GCA_963974165.1 uncultured Aequorivita sp. | reverse complement strand
AACCATAATAATACGGCGGTTACAATTAACATGGCGCCCACAAAGGCAATGCTTCCTCCAAAAAATGATTCTAATTCCTCTTCAAAGAGCAACCCGATAATTACGGCGGGAAGCATAGAAAGAATGATCTTTACAGAAAACTGGGTTTCTTCATTCCATTGAAATTTTAAAATTCCGCCTATAATTTCAATAATATCTTTTCTGAAAACTACTATGGTGCTTAGTGCTGTGGCGAAGTGTAGAATTACCGTAAACAGCAAACTTTCTTCGGGGACCGAAGTATCGCCCAAAATTACTTTTCCAATTTCCAGATGGCCACTGGACGAAACGGGTAAAAACTCCGTAAAACCTTGGATTATACCAAGTATAATGGCGTCTAGATAATCCACTAATTTTCTTCTTTACTATCTGGTTTCAACAATATGGCATATACTTCAATGGCAAAGCCTAATAGCACCAAGGCTGGAGCTAATCTAATTCGGCGCCAATTGTAGATTTCCGGATTAAAAACGTTGGGGTCGTCGCTTCCGCCACCTGTCATTAAAATAAACCCTAAAGCAATAAAGGCAACGCCAATTAGCATGAATTTGTAGTTTTTTCTTTCAAACACAAAAACAGGCTTGTAATCTTCTTTTCGTTTTTTTTCTCCCATTGCTATAAAGTTTCAGGTTTCAAGTTCAAAGTTACAGGTTATATTATTTAATTACTTATCCCGTAATGTTGTTTAGTAATACAGATCGTCTGTGCGCAAATTTAAAAAACGTTGGGTAGCTATAAAAGTGCTAATCCACGTAATTAAAACGCCCATTAAAAAGATGAAGGCAAAAAGCACTGCCAGCAAAACCGGATCGCCCAACAATTGCAATTGCGGGAAGCTTTGGTTAAGGTAATACAGCACCAAGCCCATACCCAGCATTGCTACAATAGCTCCAATTATCCCTAAGCGAACGCTGTTCCAAACAAAAGGTTTGCGAATAAATTTCTTGGTAGCCCCAACCATTTGCATAGTCTTGATAGTGAATACTTAAACGGATGCTACTGTTAATAAGGAGTACGGCAATAAAGGTGAAAATGCCGCTTACAACCAAAACCCAAAAACTGATGCGCTGCACGTTTTCAGTAAGCTGGGCAATTAGGGGTTTATCATAAATTACATCTTCCACAAAATCCTTGCTTCTAAGCTCGTTGGTAATTTCTTCCATTTTAGCAGGGGTTACATAATCTGCCAAAATGTAAACATCTATGCTATTTTGAAGTGGGTTTTCGCCCAAATATTCTATAAAATTTTCGCCTAAAGTTTCTTGATGCTCCTTTGCAGCTTCTTCCTTTGAAACAAATGCGGCCGATTTTGTGTATTCTGCCAAGGCCAAACTTTGCTTTAATTGGGTTATTTCAACCTCCTTAGCTGTGTCTTTTAAGAAGACGGTAATGGCAATTTGTTCCTTGAAATAATCGGCTACTTTTTTTGAATTCAACACTAACAATCCCAGTAATCCCAAGAGGAAGAGAACGAGTGATATGCTGATAACGACTGAAAAATAGGAAGAAATTAACCTGCGTTTTTGATATTTTTCAAAAGAGGAACTCATAGGGTTGGCTGAATTTTTGCGTAAAAATACAAGTAATTTTGCATCTTGTGTTAAACAACGCTGAAAGTTTCCGAATTGTTATAATAAGTTTAAATTTGCGATGCTCTAAATTTTAGTACTATTATTAAATTACTTTTAAAATCACTAAAAATCTCCCGTCCGGGACTCTGGTTTCCAACCATTTGGATTTACCTAGTGCCATTCCAATTAGCTTCTAATTTCTGGGAAAATCCAATATTTTGGGTTGGGTTATTTTTTGTGACTTTCCCTTTAAATTTTTTGGTTTACGGCTTAAACGATTTTACTGATGGCAAGGCAGATTCAGTAAATCCGCGAAAGGGTAATTTTCTATTTGGGGCCAAGTTGAGCAAAACCGAATTGGCCAATGTGCCTTGGCAAATATGCTTTGTAATGGTGCCTTTTCTAGCCTATTTCTCGTATGTTGGCGGGGGAGAGCTGTTTATTTTACTGCTCTTTATGATTGTTATAAACATCATTTACAATTACAAACCTTTTCGCCTTAAAAAACGTCCGCCTTTTGATATTTTGATGCAGGTGGGTTATGTTTTTACCGCCCTTTTCAGTATTCTTTTAAACGATCTGGCTATAATTCCGTGGCAAACTTTGGTTTATTTAACGCTCTTTGCATTTCAGGCACACCTAGCTGGGGAAATAATGGACATAGAACCGGACAAATTGGTTGGAAAAAAAACAACGGCAGTTGTAATTGGAAGAAAAAAATCGAAACTTATAATGCTTCTTATTCTTCTTTCGGAAGTATTCATATTGCAATTTTGGTTCAACGATTGGGTGCTTGCTAGCTTTTTGGCAGTCTTCTCAGTTTGGTTAGTCCTGGATATCTTTATATTTTTCAAAAACAAACCCTACACTGTAAAACAAATGATGCTATTTGGAATTGCAATGAACATTGCGGCAATTCTTTCAATGGCTTGGGTGCTTTATTCCGGAAATTTACTACAACCAAACTTTTAAATTTTTAGGGTTTTTACTTCTTCCAATAAACCTTAAATTTGTCCGCAAACTCTAACGCTATGCCTTAGAGTGCATTTTTTATCTGAAAAAGGAATAATGAGCAAATATCACTTCAATGAAATTGAAGCAAAGTGGCAAAAACACTGGGCTTCCAACCAAACTTTTAAAGCTGAAAACCCAAGTTCCTCTGCAGGGGAAGGGGTGCAGGAAAAACCAAAATATTATATTTTGGATATGTTTCCTTACCCATCTGGCGCAGGTTTGCACGTGGGGCATCCATTAGGGTACATTGCAAGCGATATTTATGCGCGCTATAAACGCCACCAAGGTTTTAATGTGCTGCATCCGCAGGGGTACGATTCTTTCGGACTTCCGGCTGAACAGTACGCTATACAAACAGGGCAGCATCCTGCAAAAACTACGGAGGAAAATATTTCCCGTTACCGCGAACAACTCGATAAACTTGGGTTTTCATTCGATTGGAGTAGGGAAGTACGCACTTCAGATGCCGAATATTATAAATGGACGCAGTGGATATTCCTTCAACTTTTTGAAAGTTGGTACGATAAAGACCTAGATAAAGCACGTTCAATTGAAGAATTGCGAAGCATTTTTTCTTCGGAAGGAAATATACACCTTAATGCTGTATGCGATGAAGGTATTGCACATTTTACGGCCTTGGAATGGCTTGAATTTTCAGAAATAAAAAAACAGGAAATTCTCCTTAAATATAGATTAACCTATCTGGCCGAAACCGAAGTAAATTGGTGCCCACAATTGGGTACCGTATTGGCGAACGACGAAATTGTAAACGGTGTTTCAGAACGTGGCGGTTATCCTGTGGTTCGTAAAAAGATGAAGCAATGGAGTATGCGCATAACCGCTTACGCCCAACGTTTGTTGGACGGTCTCGAAAAAATAGACTGGCCGCAACCGTTGAAAGATTCGCAGACCAATTGGATTGGACGTAGCAAGGGTGCGACTGTGGAATTCGGAGTTAGGAATTCGGAATTAAAGATCCCCGTGTTTACTACCCGCCCCGACACCATCTTCGGTGTAAGTTTTATGGTCTTGGCGCCAGAGCACGATTTGGTTTCAAAAATAACTACGGCTGAACAGAAAGAAGCAGTGGAAAACTATATTGAAGCCACCGCAAAACGGAGTGAGCGCGAACGAATGGCAGATGTAAAAACCATTACCGGTGTTTTTACGGGCGCATATGCCGAGCATCCGTTTTCTGGAGAGGCAATTCCTATTTGGATTGGCGATTACGTTTTGGCGGGCTACGGCACAGGCGCTGTAATGAGCGTTCCTTGCGGCGATCAGCGCGATTACGATTTTGCAAAGCATTTCAATCTACTAATTCCGAATATTTTTAAGAATGCCGATATTTCAGAGGAAGCATATTCAGATAAGGACAATACAATTATTACCAATAGCGACTTTTTAAATGGCCTGAATTATTCTGAAGCCACCGAAAAAATTATCGCTGCCCTGGAAGAAAAAGGTGCTGGCGAAGGCAAGATAAATTACCGCTTGCGCGATGCTGTTTTTAGTCGCCAACGCTATTGGGGCGAACCTTTCCCAATTTATTATAAAGACGGAATGCCTCATGCAATTCCAACAGATTGTTTGCCATTGCACCTTCCCGAAGTAGAAAAATATTTACCCACTGAAGAAGGCGAACCGCCTTTGGGCCGTGCTGATGATTGGGCTTGGGATGTTGAAAATTTGTCGGTTGTGAGTTGTGAGTTGATTGACCATAAAACCGTTTTTCCTTTAGAATTAAATACCATGCCAGGTTGGGCGGGAAGCAGTTGGTACTTTTTCCGATATATGGAAGATGAAAAACGCAACGAGGTTTTTGCCTCAAAAGAAGCATTGAATTATTGGAAAAATGTAGACCTGTACATAGGCGGAAGCGAACACGCCACCGGCCATTTATTGTACAGCCGTTTTTGGGTAAAATTTATGCACGACCGAGGTTTGGTGCCAGTAGAAGAACCATTTAAGAAACTCATAAATCAAGGAATGATTTTGGGGGAGAGTGCGTTTGTACATAGAATTGAGGGTGAAAATAAGTTTGTTACGGCTTCAAAGGCTAAAGACTTTAAAACACAACCCATACATTCAGATGTGTATTTTGTAAACACCCACAATGAATTAGACATTGAAGCTTTCAAAAACTGGCGTGAAGATTATGCACATGCAGAATTTATAACTGAAGAAGATGGCACTTTTAAGGTTTTCCGTGAAGTAGAAAAAATGTCCAAGAGCAAATACAACGTGGTTAACCCCGACGATATTTGCAACCAGTACGGTGCCGATACTTTAAGGATGTACGAAATGTTTCTCGGCCCGCTGGAACAAGCAAAACCGTGGAACACCGCCGGAATTACAGGGGTACACAATTTCCTTAAAAAACTTTGGAAATTGTATCATTCGGGTGAAAACGAAAGTTTTTACGTTACCGAAGATCCTGCTTCAAAAGACAGTTTAAAAACGTTTCATAAAACCATAAAAAAAGTACAGGAAGACATTGAGAATTTTAGTTTCAACACTTCCGTTTCTTCTTTTATGATTGCGGTTAATGAGCTTTCGGCAGAAAAATGCAATTCAAGAGAAGTTTTAGAGCCATTGGCAATTCTAATTTCACCTTATGCGCCGCATATTGCGGAGGAACTTTGGCAGAAATTAGGGCATTCAGAAAGTATTTCAACAGCGCCATTTCCAAAATTTGAACAACAATATTTGGTTGAAAGCAGTAAGGAATATCCTATCTCCTTTAATGGGAAAATGCGTTTTACGATGGAGCTACCCTTAGATTTAAGCAAAGATGAAATTGAATCTGCCGTAATGGCACACGAAAAAACTGTCCAGTATTTGGAGGGCAGAACACCTAAAAAGGTAATAATAGTGCCCGGAAAGATTGTGAATATCGTTGGTTAATTCCCGCGAAGGCAGAAATCCCCTGATTTGAAAAACACATTTTCTTTCATTTTTTTTGCGAAGCTTATTTTAGAAAGAATTTTTTTGCACACTATTTGCTATAATTGCAATTGAAAACGTTGCGTTCTTTGCGCCTTAAATTTTCACCGCAGTGGTTTGGAGGGCGCGAAGAGAAGGAAACTATAAAAAATAAAACTATGATTGGATATTATTTAATTGCAGGGATAATCTTTTTGGTGAGTTGGTACGTAGGCCATAAACTAAAAAGCAAATTTAAAGAGTACAGCAAAATCCATCTTCGCAATGGAATGAGCGGAAAGGAAATTGCCGAAAAAATGTTGGCAGATAATGGCATTACAGATGTTAAGGTTATGTCTGTGCCTGGCCAGTTAACAGATCATTACGATCCTACCAAGAAAACGGTAAACTTGAGTGAATCTGTGTATATGCAGCGCAATGCCGCGGCAGCAGCGGTTGCCGCCCACGAATGTGGTCATGCTGTGCAGCACGCAACGGCCTACAATTGGTTAAAATTGCGTTCTACCATAGTGCCCGCAGTTAGCGTTTCCAGCAAACTTTCTAATTTCGTCATTATGGCTGGTATTATTCTATTTGCCACCGGTTCTGCTTATGGAACCTGGATTTTTGGGATTGGAATTTTACTGTTTGCCGTAACTACCGTCTTTACTTTTATAACCCTTCCGGTAGAGTTTGATGCCAGTAAGCGTGCCTTAGTATGGTTGGAAACCAATAATATGCTAACTCCCGCAGAACACGATATGGCTGAGGATGCTTTAAAATGGGCTGCCCGCACCTATGTTGTTGCAGCACTTGGTTCTTTGGCTACCTTATTGTATTTCGTTTCTATGTTTTTAGACAGAAGATAAAAAAGATTGAAATTTTTCGATTGAATAATTAAAAAACCCGCAAATTTTTGCGGGTTTTGAATTTTAAAGTGGTTCAATACAGATTACTGCCACTGCAAACTGAATACTTTATTAATGTAAGTTATCAGGATTATAGCCTAAATACTGCACTTCTTTCTCGTGAAAAATAACGCCGTTCTCTTCCAGCTCCTTCAAAATTGGTTCGTAAACTTCTTTTGCAATAGGCAGTTGAACCCCAGGTGTGGTAATTTCTTCATTTAAAATTTTAAGGGCGGCAATCGCTACCGGAAGTCCAACGGTTTTGGCCATAGCAGTGTGGGTTTGGTCTTCCCCAATTAAGGCCATGTAACTGTCTATTTGATGTTTTTCGCCATTTAATTCATATCCGAATTTATGGTACATCACAATCATATCCTTATCATCGGGTAAAAGCGTCCATTTGTCTTCCAATATTTTTTGAAGTCCCATGGCAGGGGTTGCATCTTTAATGCCTATGGTTTTACTTTTTGCGAATAGATCCAGCTCTTCCAATTTTTCCCACATTAAATCGTCTTGGTCCATTTTAAGGGCATGGCGAAATTTCAATTCTATTGAATCTGAAGGTGAGTAGGGAAGAAATAAATTCACATATTCGCGGTAGCTCATATTTTCAGAATCTGGAATAGTGTAGCTATCATCGGTCATTCCCAATTGTACGAACATATTCCAGGCACGGCTAAATCCTACACGTCGAATGGTACCTCTATATAAAGTTAGAATATTATCTAAACCATAGATAGATTGGTATTGTAGGGAATTCCGGTTGGCGTAGACTTCAAATTTTCCGTAGCCTTCAATATTTATAAATTCCGTTCTACGGAAAAGACGGTGGTATGGAATGTATTTGTATTTTCCTTCCTGAATAAATTCGGCAGCGCCGCCCTGTCCGGCCAAGACAACGTTTCTTGGGTTCCAGGTAAATTTATAGTTCCAAAGATTGGTGTCGCTTTCGGGGGCAATCAACCCGCCGGTGAAAGATTCAAAAAGCAGCATTTTTCCGCCTTTCGCCCGAATCCTGTCTATAATTTGCATAGCGCTCATATGGTCTATACCAGGATCTAAGCCTATTTCATTCATAAAAACAAGGCCTTTAGATTCGGCTTTATGGTTAAGCGCCTGCATTTCTTTACTAATATAGGATGCGGTTACCATATGTTTTCCAAATTCAATACAGTCTCTTGCAACTTCAATATGGTAGCGGGCGGGAAGCATAGAAATTACAAGGTCGCAATTTTCAACAGCTTCTTTTCGCTGTGCCTCGTTAAACACGTCGAGCATAATTCCACGGGCATGGGGATGGTTTGCCGTATATTTTTGCGCTGCTTGTATAGAAATATCTCCAATGGTAATAAAGAGGTTTTCATCTTTACTTTTATCAAGCAAATAACGTATTAAACTGGTGGCCGATCGTCCTGCGCCTATAATTAAAATGTTTCTCATTAGGAGGGTTTTTGTTAACTTTGGAGATAGATTTTGAATGCACGAAATTACTAATTCCAAAATTTAAAAATGACAGTTTTCGATAAAAATATGGTGGTAACGGCTTCAATTCTGGCGGCTGTTACTATTGCAATTGGTGCTTTTGGCGCGCATGGTTTAAAGAATTTGGTAGATGCCTCTTCCCTTATAAGTTTTGAAACAGGAGTACGGTACCAAATGTACCATTGCCTAGCCATTTTTGTTTTGGGATGTGCGCCGGTAATTTCCACAAAAACCAAAAAAACAGTCTTTGCCCTTTTTCTTTTAGGGATACTTTTGTTTTCGGGATCTATTTATTTATTGTCTCTAAATGAGATACTTCCGTTTAATTCCTTAAAGATTGGATTTGTAACCCCCATCGGTGGACTTCTATTTATAATTGGCTGGCTTTGGCTTGGCTATGGGGTATTTTCTTCTAAGAGGGAATGATTGTTTTTTTATTTTTCTACAATCTCTATAAGATTTGCTACTTTTGTACTCTA
>CAXBDO010000086.1:0-8423 GCA_963974165.1 uncultured Aequorivita sp. | reverse complement strand
AAACCAACTTTCCGAATAAATTATGACGGAAAAATAAAGGAATTAGTTTTTAATCACGAATATTATGAGAAAATGGACTTTTTTACGAATGTAGAATTAGAAGTTAGAAAAGGTTATTTCGGATTTGATATTTTGGAAAATAAAAAACTGAATTAATAAAATAACGAAATAAAAACATGTGGTAACACAGTAAATAATTTATTGCTAGTTTTAGCCTACTTACGAAAATCCTCGCGAATTTTATTAGTTGAAACACGCAACGAAATCATACACAAACACGTTAGTCACAATATGAATAAAACCCGGATTAGATATGTAATTATAAAAATTCATTTTTTTAATTCCGTATTGTCTTGAAATGGGTTAAAGCCTTCTTGAAGAAGCTTTAGTAGACGCTTTCTGTAGCGCGAAAGAAGGGAAAGCATCTCTTCCTTATTTTTGTACGTATTAGCTGCTCCATAAATGTTCTTCATTCGCTTCAGCATTCCTGATTCAGGATCCCTAAATGAGTAATAAATATACCAGCGTTTGGATAAATCACCATTGGCAGTGTAAATCTTAAGATTTGAGTAATTTTTTTCTGTAGAAAATCGTGTTCCAAATCGTGTTCATAACAAACAACTTTTATCAATTTAAGCATAAAAAAACGGTTTAGCGTGAACTAAACCGTTGATTTGAAATTGATTAAACATTGTAGCGAGAGCGGGACTTGAACCCGCGGCCTCCGGGTTATGAATCCGACGCTCTAACCAGCTGAGCTACCTCGCCGCGTAATTGGCTTAAGCACTATGCCTAAGCGGCTGCAAAGATAGAAACAAAATTAGGTGTGGCAAATTTAAGTTTCATTTTTGTTGAAATAATTTTAACCTACTAATCCTTATACTTTAAAATAAAAATTTTCATTCTTTCATTTGAGGTTAAGATTAATATATATATATTGGGCCTCAACTAACAATGAACTATGGAAGATAAAATTAAATATGAAATGGAATTCCCCATTCAGGTTTCCCCTTCACTTTTATATCAGTATATTTCAACACCTTCGGGCCTTTCAGAATGGTACGCAGATAATGTAAATTCCAGAGGCGAATTCTATACCTTCATCTGGTCTGGAAGCGAGGAACGCGCAAAATTACTAAGTAAGAAAAGTCCGGAACGCATCAAATTTAGATGGGTGGCAGACGAAGGCGAAGAATTTTATTTCGAACTTCGAATTCAAGTAGACGAAATAACCAAAGATGTTTCCTTAATGGTTACAGATTATGCCGAAGAAGACGAAGTAGAAGAAGGAAAAATGCTTTGGGAAAATATGATTTCAAATCTTAAGTCAATTTTGGGATCGGTCTAAAATCCCTTTAATTTATAATACCTTTGCACCGTCCAACAAAAATGGACGGTTTTTTTATGGTCAATTTAAACGGAAATCTACTGGCAAGTAACGAGGCTAACTTACCTATAAACAATAGGGCCGTCAATTATGGCGATGCAGTTTTTGAGACCCTGCGCTATGCCAGCGGAAAGATTAATTTTTGGGAAGATCATTATTTTAGGCTAATGGCTTCTATGCGTATTTTGAGAATGGAAATTCCTATGAATTTTACCATGGAATTTTTAGAGGCTGAAATTAACCGTACCATAAAATCTACTGAAAAGCCCGAAGCTACTTTCCGAGTAAAACTATTGGTTTGGCGCAAAACAGGAGGGAAGTACGCGCCCGAGACTAACGATGTTGAATATGCAATTTCATATGAAAATTTGGATGATCCTTTTTACCTATTAAGGGAATCTGCATACGAAATTGAACTTTTTAAAGATCATTACATAACATCGGGCTTATTGTCTACTTTAAAGACTACCAATCGCCTTATCAATATATTGGGAAGCATTTATGCCAAGGAAAATGAGTACGACAATTGTTTGCTGCTCAATGAAAGCAAACAGGTTGTAGAGGCATTGAATGGAAATATTTTCCTGGTTTCAAGGAATAATATTAAGACACCACCTTTGGCAGACGGATGTTTAAATGGAATTTTGCGAAAGCAACTTATCGGGATTATAAAATTGATGCCCGAACTTACATTTGAAGAAAAATCCATTTCTCCCTTTGAGCTGCAAAAGGCAGATGAAATCTTTATTACCAATACAATCCAAGGAATTATTCCGGTAACAAAATATCGTAAAAAAGATTTTGTGAATGCAACGGCAAAAATGCTTTTGCCAAAATTAAATTTGAAGGCTAGATTAGGCTAGTTAAAACTGGGATTTTCGGGGGCATTGGACCATAAAATATAATCTCCACCAAATTCAATCATTTTTTCCTTCCAGAAATTGATATTGGTTTTCCCAATAATTTTATTGCTATAATCGTTGGGGACCACAACCCAGCTGTTTACTTCCAGTTCCTGTTCCAATTGATCGCTTTCCCAACCAGAATAGCCAAGGAAAAATCGAATTTGATCTTTGGTCAATTTATCATCCCTTAAAAGATCTACGATGGCGCTAAAATCTCCGCCCCAATAAATACCATTTGAAATTTCAATACTGTCTGGAATAATATCTGGAATGCAGTGTATAAAATATAAATTATCCTGCTCTACCGGACCTCCATTAAAAACAGGAAGTTTGGAATTAATTTCCGGCACAAAATCGCGAAGCTTGTATTGCAACGGCTTGTTTAAAATAAACCCAACAGATCCGTTCTTGGTATATTCAGCCAAAAGCACCACAGAACGATTAAAAGATACATCGCCTATTATAGATGGTTCCGCCACTAATAGTAGGCCTTTGGATGGTTTTAAGGTCGTCATAGAATATTTTAAGTACTTTAAATCTAAGGAATAAATTTAAAAATACCAAAAATTTACTAAAATGAAGATTAAATTAGATTTTATTGAATAAAATAGAGAAATCGTTGCGAATTTACAATTATCTCAAAATCAACTGTATAAAAAAATCCTTCTTTTCAAAGTAATGAAAAGAAGGACCCTAAATTTTGTAAAATATCTTACAATTAGTTTACGCTATTTTGTAAATCTGAGCCAGCTTTGAATTTAACTACCTTTTTAGCAGCAATTTTGATGGTTTTGCCAGTTTGAGGATTTCTACCCTCTCTTGCAGCTCTTTTAGATACTGACCAAGATCCGAATCCTACTAGAGATACTCTGTCACCCTTTTTAAGGGAATTTTCAACGTTACCTAAGAAAGACTCTAAAGATTTCTTAGCAGCAGCTTTAGTAATTCCGGCATCAGCGGCCATTGCATCGATTAAATCTGATTTGTTCATAATTTTTTTAAATTAAATTGTTGGTTAAACTTCGATTAATTGCTCTACAAATTTAAAAGGAATATCCGTTCAGGCAAGTAACCACGCACTAAATCATGATTTTTGTTAATAACTTAGACTGTTTGTTAATAAACATGGTTGATTTTTTCACATTTTTAATGGAATGAGCAATAACAAGGGTTTACAATAGTTTCGAATCGCTCCCAAATGAATACCCATTCAATAGCGCCGATACCTCCATTTTTCGTTTTCCCGGAAGCTGGATTTCCTCAATTATTATATAACCATCCAAACACGCTACTTTAAGCTCTTTTTTAGAAGACAGAATAGAGCCGGGATCTAAAGAGTGTTCAGCTTTTTCAAAAGAGGAAGCATATATTTTTGTTTTTAACTCCTCCTCATTATTATGCAGGATTGTCCACGCAACAGGATAGGGGGAGAGCCCTCGTATAAATGCATCTATATTTTCGCCAGGCTGTGCCCAATCTATTCTTGTGTTTTCAGGTGTTAGTTTTGGAGCTTCCTTTAAATCTGCACTTTCAGTTTGTGGAATAGGGTTCACTTTGCCTTCCTTAATTAATTTTAAAGTATCCAGGACCAATCCACTTCCTTCAAACATTAGTTTGTCGTGCAGGGTTTCTGCGGTTTCCCTATTCTCCAGTGCCACCTCCTTGTTCGCAATTATAAGTCCGGTGTCAATTTTTTCATCTATAAAAAATGTAGTAACTCCAGATTTTTTCTCCATATTTATAATAGCCCAATTAATTGGGGCCGCTCCTCTATATTGTGGCAGTAGGGAAGCATGGAGGTTAAATGTGCCCAAATCGGGCATTTGCCACACTACTTTAGGCAGCATACGAAACGCAACAACTACTTGTAGGTTTGCGTTCAATGCCTTTAAATCTTCCAAGAATGAAGTGTCTTTTAAATTTGTAGGTTGCAATACCGGTAAATTTTGGGAAACTGCATATTCCTTAACTGCCGAAGCCATTAATTTTCTGTCACGGCCCGCAGGTTTGTCGGGCGCTGTAATAACCCCCACAATATTCTCTCCTTCCTCAACCATTTTTTTTAGGACGCCCACCGCGAAATCGGGGGTTCCCATAAAAATTATTCTTAAATCGTGCTGCATGTATTCAGTTTAGATAATATTGGTTTTTTATGTTCATTTTTATTTTCTCGGCATCCAAGAGTAAACGGATAACCTTCAAAACGTCCGCTTCGGCAAAAGTAAGTTTTTCTGAAAGCTCTCGCGAACTTAAATTTGTTTCCTCTAAAAAAGCGAGAATTTGATGCGCTAATTGTCTTATTTCAACCTTTGAAAGTTTAGTTGTTTCCCCTTTACATACTGAACATATACCGCATTTTGAAGCAGTGCTTTCGCCAAAATAAGAAACCAATTGCACGCTTCTACAAGTTTTAGTATTGTCAATATATTGCAACACCGAATTTACCTGCGCCTTTTTTCGGCGGTTCAAGGCTTCTACCTCGCGGGATATTACATTAATGGTTTTATCGTCTTCCCGAGGCAAAAGAAAAGTAAGCGTAGCGTCTGTAATTTGAAGCGACATTTCTATTACTTGGTCGCGTTCCATTTTTTTTAGAATAGCAATTACAGTTTCTATAGATTGTCCTGTTTTGGAAACGATCAAATCTAAATTAACTGCTGTAGGCATTTCAAAAATGCCTCCATAAATTCTCAAAATTGTTTTTCCTATTACCGAGGCTGTTTGGTCCTTTTCAAAATAGTCCAAAACTTTTTCCGAAGAAATTAAAAACTGCAGGGTCGATTTTCGTCCAAATTCCTGCGAAAGCTGAACAACTCCCAGCCTGTCTAAACTATTCAGCGCATTATAGGTTAATATGGAATTGAGGTTATAGGTTTTGCAGAATTCGGAAAAGCTAAAATTGTGTTTGGTGAATTCCCCTTCGCCGTATGGAATCTGAAAATAATTATTGAGCGTTCTGTATGTTGATTTAAGATCTGTAGTAGTTGGCAACGAATCTACAAATTGTTGTGTTACATACATTTTGTCGTACTCATTATATACTAGTACGGCTTGCGCATATTCCCCGTCGCGGCCAGCCCGTCCCGCTTCTTGGAAATAGCTTTCTAAACTTTCGGGAATTTGAAGATGGATTACAAACCGAACATTTGGGTGATCAATGCCCATTCCGAAGGCATTTGTAGCAACCATAGTAGAAAAATTACCACTGCGCCATCCCTCCAATTTTTGCGCCTTTTCTTTGGAAGATATGCCACCGTGATAAAATGTGGCCGTAACCCCAAGGCTGTTTAATTGTTCACTTATTTCAATAGTGCTTTTTCTGCTTCGCACATATACAATGGCCGAACCAGAATTCGTCTTTAAAAATTGTTCCGTTTTATAGAGCTTATCTTCTTCTTTCGAAACTTGATAGGACAAATTATCGCGGACAAACGAATTTTTGAAGACTGCGGGAAGCTCCATTCGTAATTCTGAAATAGTATCTTCCAAAACTTCTGGGGTTGCGGTTGCTGTTAGCGCAATTATTGGAACCAGAGGATGTATTTCGCGCAGTAAGGTTATATTTTTATATGCGGGCCTAAAGTCATTTCCCCATTGCGAGATACAGTGCGCCTCATCTACTGCAATGGAATTTACATTCATCTGCTTAATGTAATTTTGCACTATTTCCTGTTGCAGCCTTTCGGGTGATAGGTAAAGAAATTTGTAGTTGCCGTAAAGGGCATTATCCAATAAGGTGTTCAATTCGTCGAAAGTAATTCCACCCGTAAGTTTTAGGGCTTTTATACCGCGTTCCTTCAGTGCGTTTACCTGGTCGCCCATTAATGCTACTAAAGGTGAAACTACAATGCATATTCCGTCCATTGCCATAGCCGGAACTTGGAAACACAGCGATTTTCCGCCACCAGTGGGTAATAAGGCAACAGTGTCCTTTCCATTTATAACGGACGCAATTATTTCTTCCTGCATCGGTTTGAAGGAAGTATAGCCCCAGTCTTTGGTAAGGATGTCGCGGGTGTTGATCAATATTATAATGTTATATCGTTATTCAAATTCTAAGTTATGGAGCAAGTTTAATATTAAAATATTGATACTTAGAGCAGAATAACATTTTAATAACCCATTGCCTCAATTTTATCCAAAATAAATTGAACTCTTTCCGCAATGGTACCTACGGGAACTTCGTGGGTTTTATAGCCATACCCTTCATAACCATCCTTTAGGTAATGAAAAATCTTTTCGGCCTGTTCAAAAGATTCGTAACGTTCGTTATCCTGTTCATAGATTTCTTCCCAGGGGGGCAGTACAAAAATTTCATCATATTTATATTGCAGGCAGGTTTCCGAAAAATTTTCGGGATAATGGGCGTCCACAAAATCCATATAAGCCGTTACATCTGGCATACCCCGATCGTAAAAAAGTAGGGAAGAGGTGTGTTTTTCGCCATCAAGAAACTGTTGTTTTCTTCCTTCAAGTAATTTTTCGCTGAAGAGAAATGGGTTTGTAAGAAACAATTGCTCTATGCCCTGCTTTTGCGCCTCCAAAATTACATCGCGCGATATTTCGTGCAACACGGTGTACCCTTCATTTTCCAAATATTTTATTAATGCAGTTTTTCCCGAGCCCGGTCCTCCGGTTATTACTATTCTTTTCGCTTCCAAAAGTTTCAATTTTATACAAAGTAAGTAAATATATATTTGTGGTGAAAGTGTATCTTTGTTGCTCACAGAGCAAATTTGGTGAATGGACACGGATAAAAACACTACGGAATTTTACGATCGCTTAAGAAAGCAGCTTGCGGAAGACACTACTTGGCCTTCTCCTTATCTTTTTAAGTTTATAGTGCCCGCAGAACTTGAGAAAATAGCTGAAATTAATGCTATTTTTGATGCAACCGATGCCGAGATAACCACCCGAGATTCTTCAAAAGGAACATATTCCAGCGTTTCCGTAAAAGTAACTATGGAATCTCCCGATGCGGTAGTAGAGAAATATCTTGAAGTTTCTAAGATTGAAGGCGTTATTTCACTATAATTTTTAGTATTTTGCGACTGAAATGATTTTCAATCTTTCCGAATACACTAATTTTCTTTCCTTAACAAAAATATTTTGATACAAGAAGTAGCCCAGATAGAATATAATACCGAGCGCCCCAAGCTAATTATTCCTGAATACGGGCGCCATATTCAAAAAATGGTAGATCACGCCATTGCCACAGAAGACAAAGAAGAACGCAACAAAATAGCCAAGGGCATTATTGCGGTAATGGGCAACCTAAATCCGCATCTTCGCGATGTGCCGGATTTTCAGCCTATGCTCTGGGACCAATTATTTATAATCTCAGATTTTAAGCTCGATGTAGATTCACCGTATCCCATTCCTTCCCGCGAGGAATTAATGGAGCGTCCTGAGCCTTTAAACTATCCGCAAAACTTTCCTAAATACCGCTTTTACGGCAACAACATAAAGCGAATGATTGATGTTGCCAACAGCTGGGAAGAAGGCGATAAAAAAGAAGGGCTTATTCTTACCATTGCAAACCACATGAAAAAGTGTTTTTTGAATTGGAATAAGGATACCGTAGAAGACGATGTTATATTTTCGCACCTATATGAGCTTTCTGGAGGAAAAATAAACCTTAAGAACAGCGAAGAGGATTTAAGCGATGCATCCGATTTATTGAAGAATAAAAAGCGGTTCAACACCAACAATTCTACAACTAAGAAAAACTTCAAACAAACCAACCGCAACCGTAAACGTTATTAAAATTCAACCATTTATTTATGGGAACTTTCCAAATAGAGGGCGGGCATAAACTGAAGGGCGAAATTACGCCACAGGGTGCCAAAAACGAAGCCTTACAAATTCTTTGTGCAGTATTATTAACACCAGAAAAGGTAATTATCGAGAATATTCCAGATATCCTAGACGTTAATAAACTCATTAAAATCCTTGAAAATTTAGGTGTAAAAATCCAGAAGTTGGCAAAAGGCAAATACGCCTTTATTGCCGATGAAATAAATCTGGAATACCTAGAATCTGAACTCTTTAAACAAGAGGGCAGTTCATTACGAGGCTCCATAATGATTGTGGGTCCGTTGTTGGCTCGATTTGGAAAAGGATATATTCCG
>CAXBDO010000085.1:0-8443 GCA_963974165.1 uncultured Aequorivita sp. | reverse complement strand
CAATACACGCCGAAACGGTTATGATATTTCGGCAGATGTTTTGGGCTATCCCGAAAGCTATTACACCCCGCCGGCAGACGCTATCAGTGAGATTGAGATTGTTCGGGGGGCGGCTTCGCTTCAGTACGGAACGCAGTTTGGCGGATTGATAAATTTCAAATTACACCAACCCAACCCGAGGAAAAAGATGGAATGGATTTCCCGCCAATCCTTAGGTTCGTTTGAGCTTTTCAACAGTTTCAACAGTCTTGGTGGCAGCGTAGGGAAGTTTGGATATTACGCGTATTATAATTTTAAGACGGGCGATGATTTTAGGCCAAATTCAGAATTTGACTCGCACAATGCCTATGCCCATTTGGAGTATAATTTTTCAGAAAATACAAAGCTCGCTTTTGAAATGAGCTATTTAAACTATCTCGCACAACAGCCTGGCGGACTTACCGATAGGCAGTTTGAAGAGGACCCAACTTTCAGCAACCGAACCCGAAACTGGTTTAAAGTAGATTGGAAGCTGTATTCATTGCGATTGGACCACAGTTTTTCTGAAAAAACTGATTTCAGCATAAGCCTTTTTGCGCTCGATGCGTTTAGAAAATCTGTAGGTTTCCGTGAAAATAGGGTTTCGCAACAGGATGATTTGGATGCCCCTCGGGAGTTGATAGTCGGCAATTTTAACAATTGGGGCGTGGAAGCTAGATTGTTGACCCACTACAATTTATTCGGAAATGAAAATGTAATTTTATTTGGTGGAAAATATTACCAATCCAACAATAACGAGCGTCAAGGTCCAGGAACCAATGGTAGCAATGCAGACTTTAATTTTGCCTCTTCAGAATATCCCAACTATCCCCGCCAAAGCGATTTTGAGTTTCCAAACCTGAACTTTGCTGCTTTTGGTGAAAATATTTTCAACCTTTCTCCAAAGTTTTCGGTTACGCCCGGTTTCCGCTTTGAATATATTAAAACACAGAGTGAAGGCGAATTCAAAAAAATAAATTTTGACATTGCCGGTAATCCAATTTTGAACGAGGATATTGCAGACAACCGCGAGTTCGATCGCGCATTTGTGCTTTTGGGAGTTGGGTTGAGTTACAAACCCTTGAAATCTTTGGAAGTTTACGGAAATATAAGCCAGAATTACCGTTCGGTTACTTTTAATGATATTAGAATTACCAATCCCTCCTTGGTGGTTGACCCAAATATTACGGACGAGCAGGGCTATACTTTTGATTTTGGTGCACGCGGAAGGTTTAACAAATATTTTTCGTATGATGTTGGTGGTTTTTTTCTAAGTTATCAGGATAGGCTAGGGGTTATCGTTCGGGAGGTGAGCGATATTCAAGAGGAACGTTTCCGCGGAAATATTGGCGATGCGGTTACCTATGGTTTGGAAAGTTTTGTGGATTGGAATATTATGGAAACCTTTTCAGCAAACAGAAATTTCAGAATGAATTATTTTGTGAATCTTGCAATAACCGATAGTGAATACACTTCTTCCGAAGAAAATAATGTGGAAGGCAACAAGGTGGAATTTATTCCTGCAATCAATATAAAAACAGGTCTTGGTTTCGGCTATAAAAACTTTTTGGGAAGCCTTCAATATACTTACTTGAGCAAGCAATTTACAGATGCCACAAACAGCAAGCGCGATTTTGAGAGCCAGAGCGGTATTGTGGGCGAAATTCCGGCTTATGATATTTTGGACCTTTCCTTGTCTTATACCTTTGGGCGATTCAAGTTGGAAAGCGGTATCAACAATGTTTTGAACAACAGTTATTTTACGCGAAGAGCAACCGGGTATCCCGGTCCGGGAATCCTTCCCAGCCAGCCACGTACTTGGTATGCTACGCTGCAATTTAAATTGTAGTTTTAATTGCCTACAAAGGTTTAAAGAAAGTGCAGCGTTCTTTCGGTACGTTAAAAAACAATTCATAATTCATAATTAAAAATTCTGAATTAAATACCGTACATTTGCACGCAATTAATCCTTAATCACTTTCGCTCTTGAAAGTTAACTTAATTGCAATGACTGCACACAACAACAAAATTCTAGGAGAAGGCCTTACTTACGACGACGTACTTTTAGTGCCTGCTTATTCTGAAGTTTTACCACGCGAAGTTTCTATCGCCACAAAATTTTCCCGCAATATTACATTAAACGTTCCCATTGTTTCCGCAGCTATGGATACAGTTACCGAAAGTGCTATGGCTATTGCCATTGCACGCGAGGGCGGTATAGGGGTGCTTCATAAAAATATGAGTATTGAAGATCAGGCTGCCGAGGTGCGTAAGGTAAAACGTGCCGAAAGTGGAATGATTATAGATCCAGTTACCCTTAAAAAAGAAAGTACCGTAGGCGATGCACAGAAAACCATGCGCGAATATAGCATTGGTGGAATTCCTATTACAGATGAAAACGGTAGGTTGATAGGTATTGTTACCAATCGCGATCTGCGTTTTGAAAAGGATTTAAAACGTCCCTTGAGCGAGGTTATGACCACCGAGAATTTGGTTACTGTGGCGCAGGGAACTTCCTTGAAAGAAGCAGAGCTTATTCTACAAAAAAATAAAATTGAAAAACTTCCCGTTGTAAGCGATGATGGGAAATTGTTGGGACTTATAACATTCAGGGATATAACCAAACTCACCCAAAAGCCAATAGCAAACAAAGACCAATACGGAAGACTTCGTGTTGCCGCTGCACTTGGCGTTACTGCCGATGCTGTTGAACGTGCTGAAGCCTTGGTAAATGCGCAGATAGATGCGGTAATTATTGATACTGCCCATGGCCACACCAAAGGAGTTGTAGAGGTTTTGAAAAGAGTGAAACAAAAATTTCCAGATTTGGATGTAGTGGTTGGAAATATTGCTACTGCAGAAGCTGCGAAATACTTGGTTGATGCTGGTGCCGACGCGGTAAAAGTGGGAATTGGGCCTGGTTCAATTTGCACCACACGTGTGGTTGCCGGGGTAGGTTTTCCACAATTTTCAGCAGTACTGGAAGTTGCTGCTGCGCTTAAAGGCTCTGGTATTCCTGTTATTGCTGATGGTGGAATGCGCTATACGGGCGATATTCCAAAGGCCATTGCTGCAGGAGCAGATTGTGTTATGTTGGGTTCGCTTTTGGCCGGAACCAGAGAATCACCAGGAGAAACTATTATTTACGAAGGAAGAAAATACAAGTCGTATAGAGGAATGGGTTCTGTTGAAGCCATGAAACAAGGCTCCAAAGACCGTTATTTCCAAGATGTGGAAGACGATATTAAGAAATTGGTGCCAGAAGGCATTGTAGGCCGCGTACCCTATAAAGGCGAACTGGTTGAAAGCATGACGCAGTTTATTGGTGGTCTTAGAGCCGGAATGGGATATTGTGGCGCCAAAGACGTTGAAACCTTAAAAGAGAACGGTAGATTTATAAAAATTACCGCTTCGGGTATCAATGAAAGCCATCCGCACGATGTTACTATTACAAGTGAATCTCCTAATTACAGCAGGTAATTGAAATAGCGAATTCAATAGCAGAAATAAGATTTAAGCGTCGGAAATTTTTCCGACGTTTTTTTTTGATAAAAGTGGCCCTATTATTTTAAATTAAAGAGCAAAGCTTCAAAATAAGAAATCATTTTTTCCAGTTGCATGATGTTCTTTTTTTTCAAAGTAGCTTTAAAAGATATTTGATTGCTATTGCAACTTAATTGTGAAGATGGATAATGGAGTAGGGCGGGTGTGTATTTATTGACAAGTAATTTCTCCGTAAGTTCAGTTCTTTCACCGCTTAGCTTATATTGTGGAGATCGAACTATAATGCTTAAAAAGGGTGTTTTTCTAATTGAAAAAAAGGAAGTCTCATTAAGAATTTGCTGTTTAGGCCTGATTGAAATTCTAACTCGCCTCTTCCATTTTAAGGTTAACTTATATTCGCGACCATTAATAAAAATGCTTTCAGCCTTTTCGCCAGCAGGATTGATTTTTATGTAATCAATAATTTCTTGACCCATCTTCCCACATTATTTTTGTTTCAATCTTTTTTAAAATATCAATAAACCCTGCAAGCTGCGCTTCATTTTCAATTCCGTGAGGGGGAGTTAGAATAATTTTTGAAATGTTTTCCTTCGGAATACGAATGTAAACGTTGTGTTTTTGAAGCAATGCTAACAATGAATCTTCCTTTGCCAATTGCCTTATTAATTTATTATTTCCTTTAAACACATAGTTGTTTTTCAACTGAATATTTTTGAAAGAAATTAACTTTTGAAATACGTTTTCCATAAAGCTAGACGGATATATTTCTAAACTTTCTCCAGATTTTTTAATTAAATGAAGTGTTATCCTTAAAGGTTCTGCAGTAGGTATGGCGCCACCAACTTCATCAATATTGATCGATATTTTTGAGCCATCAATCAAGAATTTTGCCTTTTTGGGTTGATAAATCATTCTGCCCATATGTGAAAAAACATTCTTTATATTGTCTTCTTCATAGTAACCGTTTTGGTTTTCAGCAAAATCTTTAATGATTTCCATTATTAAAAGAGTTGATTCCTTTCAAATATAGTTTTAAAAAAATATCGGGCATAAAAAAACGTGAAACTTTCAAAGCCTCACGTTTGCATTATAGATTTAATAGAGGTTATTTTCCCTCTTCCTCTACGGTAACGGTTATCCCCAATTCAGTAAGAATTGGCAGGGTAAGGTCGTAACTGGGATCTAAGAAAACCAAGTTTTGAGTGGTTTGCATTACCTGAGTATAATTTTGTGCTCTTGCTACCTTTTCCAAGGCTACGCCTATTTTTGCGTAAAGCGGCTTCAGGGCTTCCTGTTGCTTAATTTCCATTAATTTGGCACCGTTTTGCTGAAATTTTTGAATATCGGCATCCAGTTTTAAAAGTTCGGTTTGCTTTTCCTTTTTTTGTTCTGCTGTAAAAGTAGCTTCGCCCGCTTTATAGGCTTCTGCCAACTTTTTATATTCGTCTACTTTTTTGTTTAGGTCTACGTCCAATTGCTGGCCATAGGTTTCAACTTGGGTTCTTACGGTTTGCAATTCGGGCATTTTTGAAAGTATATACTCTACGTCTACAGCTCCAACCTTGCCTTGTGCAAAGGCAGAAATACCAATAAAAAATATGGCGATTTTAAGAAAATTCATTGTAATTGTTTTAAAAATTTAGAGCACAATATTACTATAAATATTGCAATTATAGGGCCTGAACCTTAGCGTTTGTAAAAAATATAGTCTGTTATTAAAGGTTCAACTCCTTCTATTTTCAGCAAGCTTATTAATTGTCCGCGATGATAGGTGCTGTGGTTTATTATATGGAAAAGAATTTCGGCCACGGAATTGGTGAATTTTTGCCCCTTGCTATTGGAATAATTTATTTTTTCAGACAATTCTTTGAGCTGAATAATTTCAAGACTGTGCTCGTAATTTTCAGAATTTATTTTTTGTAAATATTCAATTTCCAATTCCTGCCAAACCGAAAGTGCAGGGGCAACGCCAAATATCCGGTGATTCCATATGTGGTGGGCGTTGAGTGTATGGCTGGCTAGGGCGCTGATTTTATTTTTATAACACAATGGATTCTTCAGCAAAAGTTCAATTAATTGCTTGTTGCAATGCTGGGTGTAATCAAATTTATCCTCAAAGAAATTTTTCATCAATCATCGTATAACTGCCCACGGGTTGGTTTTAAAGTTTCGCGTAGGGTGTTCATCAGCTTTTTTTCAACTACCAAAAAGGCAATATGGTGCATGGGTGTGATTGCTTCGTGGCCGTTAATAGTGTGCTGCAGGTTTTCAATTTCTGCAAATTCGCTTAGATGTTTTGCATGGTGTTCAGCAATTGCCTGGGCATTAGGGCCGCGAAAATCCCATATAAGTTTAACTCTTTCAATCATTTATATAGTGGTTTGATGCGGTATTTGAATATAACCAATTAGTGTAATTTTCTGCATTTTAAAACTACATGCAAGTTACAGGTTTTCACCAAATTATTTAAAAGCCACAAACACTATAATTATATTAAATTCGTTTGCTTTTCTGATGTGTGTTATCTTAGCTTTTTGCTATTTTTGCGACGCTTCAATTAAAAATAATTAATCAAAAAAATGATGAAAAAATTTCTTTCCCTGTTCATTTTGGTCTTTTTAAGTGCTTCTACCATTTTTTCGCAAAGCAAAAAAGAGGTGTTGATGACCATAGACGGCAAGCCCGTTTATTCTAGTGAATTTGAGCGTGTTTATAAGAAAAACCTCGACCTGGTTCAAGATGAATCGCAAAAGGACATTGATGGTTATTTGGAACTTTTTATAGATTATAAATTAAAAATCGCTGAAGCGCAAGCCCAGGGATTGGACCAGGAAAATGCCTATAAAGGTGAATTTTCGAAATACCGCGACCAGCTTTCAAGAAACTATCTTTATGAAGATAAGGTAACTGAAGAATTGGCAAAAGAAGCCTATGAGCGCAGTAAATACGAGATTGATGCTTCCCATATTTTAATCCGTGTAGATTACGAATCTGTGCCCCAAGATACTTTGGTAGCTTACAACAAGATTAAGAACATTCGCGAAAAAGCGCTTAAAGGCGAAGATTTTGCAGATTTGGCTAAAGCTTTTTCTGAGGAGCCTGGAGCTAAGGAAAGAGCAGGTGCCCTTGGTTATTTTTCAGTATTCAATATGGTTTATCCATTTGAAAGTGAAGCCTACAAAACCAAGAAAGGCGCAATTTCAAACATAGTAAGAACCAGTTTTGGCTATCATATTATTAAAGTGCACGACCGTAAGGAGAAATTACCGAAAATTGGAGTATCGCACATTATGATTTCCGATAAAAAAGGGGCGCGCACCTTTAATCCAGAAGAACGAATCAACGAAATTTATACCATGCTTAAGCAAGGTGAAAATTTTGAGAGTCTTGCAAAACAATTTTCAGACGATAAAAATTCGGCCATTAAGGGCGGAAAATTGAATGCCTTTACCAAAGGCGACCTACGCGCTTCAGAATTTGAGGATGCCGCTTATAAGTTGAAGAAGATTGGCGAAATAGGTAAACCTATAAAAACAGATTTTGGCTGGCATATTATTAGATTGGATGAAGTTTTGCCAATGGAAACTTTTGAAGAGCAAAAACAGGCTTTAGAGAAAAAAGTTGCAGATGGCGACCGTTCAAAAATTGTTACTGCTGCCACCAACAATAAAATAAAAGAAAAGTATGCCTATAAAAAAGGTGAGAGCTTTTTACCATTTTTTGACACTTACGTTACAGACGATGTGCTACAAAGAAGATGGATAATGAAACCTTTCCCTGAAGAACAGAACAAAGTACTTTTCACCCTAGGTGACAAAAAATTCACTTCTGCCGAATTCGCTAAGTTTATTGAGGTTCGCCAAAAAACCACAAAAAATTACAGACAGAAAGAAACCCTTTTAATGGCGTTTTACGATGAGTTTGAAACGGAGCAACTAAAAGAATACTTCAAGGAAAAATTGGAAGACGACAATGAAGAATATGCAGCCGTACTTTCAGAATACCGTGATGGCCTATTGATTTTTGATGTAATGAACAAAAACATTTGGCAAAAAGCGAAGTCGGATACTATAGCGCTTCAGGAATATTACAACAAAACCAAAGAAAATTATAAGTGGAAGCAACGTGTTGATGCCGATATTTATGCGGCTACTTCAGAGAGTTTCGCCAAACAAATTCAGGCATTATTGGCTGCCGGCAAGACTTCCGAAGAAATTAAAGCAGCCGTAAACGCAGAAAATAAGGTGAATGTATTGATTACCCCTGGCATTTTTGAAATAGACCAACACGAGCTTCCAAAGAATCTCGAAATTAAGGCTGGGGTTTCAAAGGTTTACCCAAGCAATGACTCGTTTGTGGTTGTAAATATTAAAGAAATTATGGAGCCAGGCCTTAAAACGTTGGAAGATGTAAAAGGAAAGGTGTTGAGCAATTTTCAAAACGATATTGAACTGGCTTGGATGGAAAGCCTTCGCAAAAAATATAAAGTAGAAGTAAATAATAAGGTTTTAAAGCACGTTAAAAAACAGCTGAAGTGAAGCGTAAATTGATATATGTATTAATTGCCAGCAATTTCTTGTTTTCCTGTGAATACTTTCAACAGGATGCCAAAGAGAATGTTATTGCGCGCGTAAACGATACATATTTATATGAAGCTGATATAAAAAAACTACTATCAGACGATACCACTCCCGAAGACAGCACTTTAATTGTAAACAATTATATCAATCGATGGGCAACCCAGCAGTTGCTTATTGATCAGGCAAGAATCAATATTTCGGCCGATAAATTGGACCAATACAATAAATTGGTACAGGAATACCAAAACGATTTGCTTACCGAAGCCTATAAAAATGTTATTGTAAGCAAACAGTTGGACAGCGCCATTACCGAAGCGGAATCTAAAAACTACTACGAAACC
>CAXBDO010000084.1:0-8456 GCA_963974165.1 uncultured Aequorivita sp. | reverse complement strand
GCAACTTGCGGATGGCCTTTGGGGTAGTCTTCAGACTGCATTAAGGCTATATCTCCCAAAGCGAATATATTCTCAAAACCGTGTATTCTATTAAATTCATCAACTTTATATCTATTCGCTTTTTCTACTAAGGCTTCGCCATCTATTCCGCCAACGGGGGCTCCAGTAACTCCAGCGGCCCAGATAAATGTTGCGGTTTCCAACTTTTGCCCATCTTTTGTAGTAACTGTTTTTCCGTCGTAATCGCTTATAAAAGTTTCGAGATGAATTATAACCCCCAGTTTAGTTAAAAATTTATGGGCTTTTTGTGAAGCCTCTTCACTCATAGGTGGCAAAACCCTATCTAATCCTTCAATTAGATGCACTTTCATTTCATCTTCATCCAATTCAGGGTAATCGTGTTCCAGGATTCCATTTCTGAATTCGGCCAAGGCTCCCGCCAATTCAACACCCGTTGGGCCGGCGCCAGCAATTACGAAATTCAGCAATCGTTTGCGTTCTTTTTCATCAGTAGTTATATCGGCCTTTTCAATATTTTGCAGCATCAAGCTCCTAATATTTAAAGCTTGCGGTACAGTTTTCATTGGCATACTATTGGCCGCAATACTCTCGCTTCCGAAGAAATTAGTGCGCGTGCCCGTGGCTATTACCAAATAGTCGTAAGTTAAACTTCCTATTGAAGTGAGTACTGTTCTAGCTGAAGTATCTATTCTTTCAACTTCGGCCATCCTAAAGTGAAAATCAAGATTGTTCCGGAATATTTTCCGAAGCGGATAGGCAATAGAATCGGGTTCCAATCCCGCCGTAGAAACCTGATAAAGGAGGGGTTGGAAGGTGTGGTAATTATGCCGGTCAAAAAGCACAATTTGAACCTTTTCTTTTCTAAGTTTTTTTATGAAAGAAATACCAGCAAATCCGCCGCCTATAACAACTACGCGTGGTGCACCGGTGTTGGGAATATTCATTGCATTTTAAATTTCCATAAAGTTAAACATACTGCAAATAGTTATGGTAATTTTTAGGATTTTTGTAACAATGCTCACTAAGTAAACACTAATAAAAAAGCAACGAACAAACCATTGAACAAAGAACTTGAACATAGTTTTGTTAACCAATTAGAGGAAAATCAAAACATTGTACATAAAATCTGTAGGTTATATACCAATGACAGCGACGCGCACAACGACCTGTTTCAGGAAATAACCATACAGCTTTGGCGGGCATATCCAAAATTTAGGGGCGACTCTAAATTTAGTACGTGGATGTACCGCGTGGCACTGAATACGGCTATTACGCTCTACAGAAAATCTAAGCGCACTATAAAGACGCAGGATTATGAGGGCGTTAGTTTTAAGATTTCATCTGTACCGTATGACGATACCGCAGAGCAACAATTAAAATTAATGTACAGCGCAGTAAAGGACTTAAATGACATTGATAAAGCCCTTGTGTTCCTTTATTTGGAAGACAAAAACTATAGGGAAATCTCTGAAACTTTAGGAATTACTGAAGTTAATGCACGTGTGAAAATGAACAGGATCAAGGAAAAATTACGAACTATTTTAAATCCGTAACCCACTATGGATCAATTAGAATTATTAAAAAAACAATGGCAGAGCGCGGAGCAGGAACTTCCGAAACTGAGCTATAAGGAAATTTATAGTATGCTTCTGAAAAAATCTTCTTCCATCGTAAAGTGGATTTTTTATATCAGTATTGCCGAAATAATATTTTGGACCGTATTGGCGCTCTTCGTGCCAGAATCCAGCAGAAAATTTACAGATGATATTGGACTCCACAATGCCTTAGTGGCTGTAAATGTTATAAACTATACAATATTCGCGGTTTTCATATTTCTCTTTTATAGAAATTACCGGAAAATATCTACCACAGATACCATCCGCGAATTGATGCACAATATTATTAGAACCCGCAAAACCGTAAAATACTTTGTAATCTATAATGTTACGGCCAGTATTCTCTTAATTATTGGAATTAATATGTTCTACTATCTAAACCAGGATATAGTATTTCAGTATATGATCGAAGATTATGGTGTAGCCAAGATTTCGCAGGAAAAATTTATGAATACCTTCTTTATTATCCAGATTGTTTTCGGAATTGTAATGGTGGCACTCGTACTACTGTTTTATCGCTTGGTATACGGTATTCTTTTAAGAAGGCTGAATAAAAACTATAAGGAATTAGAGAAGATTGAACTTTGATAAAAATTTGGAGGATTCAGTGGCAGTTGGCAGTAAAACGGTATTCATTATAAATTCTATATTTAAAGACAAGTCGTTGAAATATAAAATTCAATTGATCATTGATATTGAAGATTGAACAATGAATTTAATATCGCCACTGGCGTTCCTTATTCAATTCTTCCTCAGTCTTTAAAACAGCAGTTGGAATTACCTTAAGAAAGGAAGGATGTTGCTCTATGGCGTATTCCAATTGTTCTACAATTTTTTCCATAGAATCATTATCGTAATCTATCTCTAATGGGGGTTTAATTTCCATTGTTTGAAGAATGCCCCGCTTTTTAATGCGAAGGCCCTTATTGTCAAAAGATCTTCTAAAACCATCAATTACAATAGGAACAACAACAGGCTTATTTTTTTTGATAATGTGCGCGGTACCACGTCTAATAGGTTTCCAAGGTTTGGTAGTTCCCTGAGGAAAAGTAATAACCCATCCATCGTTTAAAGCTTTGGTAATGTTGCTTACATCGCTCATCTTTACCTGCTTATTCACCTCTTTTCCTTTTCGCGCCAAGTGCGTTCAATACTAACAGAACCTGCGTAGGCCAGAATTTTAGGCAGCAAGCCGGCTTTCATTGTTTCCTTTGCCGCAACAAAATAAATATTGAGTTTTGGTCGCCATAGGTAGCCAACATTCTTAATACTGTCGTTGCGTCCGCTTAAGCTGGCGTTAAAAACGTGCAACATCGCTGCAACATCTGCAAAATAGGTTTGGTGGTTGCTTACAAAGAGTACATTTTTATCTGGCAACGATTTTATGATTTCGCTTCCATGTATCTGCAATTCATTGAACCCTTTAAAACGTCTATGGGTTAAAGCGCCCGCAATCCGTATTAACCAGAGTTTTAAAAATAAGTAATGCCCAAACGGATTTTTTTTGAAGAGACTCATACTTTAGCGATCATTGTTGAGGATTCAGTGGTCAGTTATAAGTTTGTATGTTAAGTTTTATAATTTCGTTATTTCGCCTAACGTTTCAAATTTTAACATCACAAATATACTAAAATATGCCGTTACAGTACTTTTTTAAGCAATTCGCGCACTTCGTTGAGCATCATAGCGGTAGCTCCCCAGACTATGTGCCCGTTAAGTTTAAAGGCAGGCACCTCAATATTAGTAGCGTATGAAGTAGTGAGGGTTTGGGTAGTAATATTAAAATCGTCCATAAAATCCTGTAACCTTACTTCAATTAAAGCTTCTACTTCATCTTCTTGGGGCACAAATTTGGGCTGTTGCCTTGTAATTCCCAAAAATGGCTGCACAAAAAAGTTGCTGGGCGGAATATAAATCTCGGTCATTTGTTTTAATACGGCTATAGTATCGCGGGCAACGCCAACTTCTTCTTCCGTTTCGCGCAAAGCAGCATCTTGGATGCTATTATCGTCCAATTCCAATTTTCCGCCCGGAAAACCTACTTGTGCCGAATGCACTCCTTTGTATGTTTTCCGAAGAATTAAAATTAAATGGGTTTCTAAATCTTCCGCAGGATAAAAAAGAGACATTACCCCTGCCCGCTTTGCCGTGTTTGCATTTTGGGCAACCCGCTTTAATTCCTCCAAACGTTCTATGGGCGCCATTTTATATTGAACAGCTTCTCCCGGAAGTTCCATTTTTGTTACTTTTACAATCCGTTTTTCAAAATCGCGAAAATCCATTTATGAGAGAGTTATTTATTTATTTGTTCGGAATTGCATTATTTTTTGGAAGCTGTGAAGATAAGAAAAAGGCTTCCGATACCGAAAATGAAATCAAAGCCGAAACTGAAATCGAAACTACAAAAGAAGTCGAAAAAATTGATGAGACTAAGTATCCCGAAATTACCAACGAGAATGTTGTTTCCTTTTTAACGAAATACGGCGAAAAAAATCCCGAGACCAAAGTATTGATCCGCACCCGCTATGGCGATATAGAAATTGAACTTTATAAAGACACGCCCTTACACCGGGCAAATTTTATCTATTTGGCAAAACAGGGTTACTTTAATGACACCTTTTTTCATCGCGTAGTGCCCAATTTTATAATACAGGCCGGAAATAGCGATTTGTCCTCAACCCAAAAAAAACGTGCCGAATTAGGAAAGGAATATTTGTTGCCTGCTGAAATAATTTCCGGCCGCGTCCACGAATATGGCACAATTTCCGGCGCCAAGGAATATCGCGAAAACCCCGACCATAGAACTGCCCCTTACGAATTCTTTATATTTCTGGGCCCAAAAAGTTCAACTAGCCATTTAAACGGAAAATATACCATCTTCGGAAAAGTAACCAAAGGGATGGAAATTGTTGAGGAAATTTCAAAGGTGAAAGCAGATGACGGCGATTGGCCGCTGAACAATATCTATATTAGTGCGAAGGTTATTGAGTAGGTAATTCAAAATTACAAATTACAAACTTCAAATAAATTTCAAAAAGTAAAATCCAAATTGCAATATCACCAACATATAAACTTATAAACTTATCGACTTATAAACTCATCTACTTCCTTTCAATTCATCTTTTCTATAAATAGTTGGCAAAGAAAGATTAAAATAAACCGCTAGCAACCTAACGGTAAACACAATAGCACCAGATATTACTACAATAAAATCCAATGATATTGGCGTATTAAGCAACAAAAAGTATGCGGTTGCCCCCAAAATACAGGCCGTGGCGTAAATTTCCTTTCTGAAAATTATAGGAATTTCATTACAAAGTATATCTCGAAGTACCCCACCAAAACAGGCGGTTATTGTTCCCAAGGCCACGCAGATAATTGGATGAAAACCTGCAGCTATCCCCTTTTCTACCCCAACAATGGTGTACAGTGCAATTCCAATAGTATCAAATAAAAATAGCGATCTACGAATATAACCCAGTCTTTTCCTGAAAATTACGGCAAATATAGTAGCACCCAAAATAACATACACATAAGTTAGGTTACGCATCCAAGCTACGTTCGCATCTATCAAAATATCGCGTAAAGTTCCACCCCCCACAGCAGTTACGAAGGCAATAATCAGAATACCAAATGGATCCAAACGTTTGTTGAGCGCGGTAAGCACGCCCGAGATTGCGAACGCAATGGTTCCAAGAATATCTATAATGAGTATTAACTTCACATGTTTTGTGTAAAATGGTTATAATCTTTCAAGACGGTATCTAAATACTGTTTATCGTATAAATCTGAAGAGGTTTCCAATACAGTCTCTACTTTTTTCCGAAGTAAGTTAAGGGTTTTAAAATCATTTGATTTTATTGCAATTAGATATGTTTCCTTTATTATCCGCGCATCCTTATCGGTCAATTTAGTAACGGTCAAAAATTTTGGCTGGTAATCTTGGGCAATTTCCTCTAAGATTGTATGGCTAATATGCACCTTACTTTTTGTTGAAATTACTACCGTACCCGCCGCATGGTCGCCAACGCGTTGTCTTTTATCTGAAAAAATAATAGAGAGCAACCCAATAGAACCTAAAAATATCCAAATATCTACCAGGCGCAGCATCCATAAAACCATATAATCGCTCCACTGTGCGGGGGTCCCATCTTTTTTTACGACCCGGGTCTTCATTGCCATCTTGCCAACAGTTCTGCCGTTAAAAAGTATATGCATATAAAGCGAATAGAAAAAAACCGGCAATAACAATAATTGCTGAAGACCGAAAACAGTCCAGTTATCGCTAAGTGCCATATTCATTGCTTCGGTAGCCAATTCTACTAAATAAAAATAGATGCCGAAAAGAAAAAGGTCTATTAAAAATGCGAGAATCCGTTCGCCAACACTAACTATTTTATAGTCTAGGTTTACGTTTTGGGTTGTATTAATTTCTAGGTTTGCCATGTAAAAGCAAGTGGTTATATTTATCGAAAATTAAAGCAGATGCGCGAAGCGGCATTCGTCAAGCAAAATAAGGAAAAATGGATAGCTTTTGAAAAAGCTATTACACTTAATTCAAAAATAAGTCCGGACCAGCTGGCAGATCAATACATTCACCTTACCAACGATCTGGCTTATGCGCAGACCTATTATGCAGACAGTAAGACGCTTCAGTATTTAAATTCGCTTGCTTCACAGGCGCACCAAAAAATTTATAAGAATAAAAAGGAATCCAAAAACCGGATTGTTAGTTTTTGGAAGTACGAATTCCCGCTGTTTTTTGTGCAATATCATCGCACTTTGCTCTTTTCATTTTTAATTTTTGCCATAGCTACGGCAATTGGCGCCATTTCTGCCTATAACGACGATTCATTTGTACGTCTTATTTTAGGAGATGGTTACGTAAATACCACCCTAAATAATATAGAAGAGGGCGATCCCACGGCCATTTATAAAAGCGGGAGCGAAATTGGCACCTTTCTGGGAATAACAATTAACAATATCCGTGTTGCATTTCTGGCATATGCTTTTGGGGTTATTACCTCCCTTGGTACCGCTTATTTGCTTTTTAGCAATGGGGTTATGTTGGGTGCTTTTTTTACATTTTTTTTTAATCGCGATTTACTTTTTGAAGCTTCAAAAAGTATATGGCTTCACGGCACGATTGAAATTTCAGTAATCGTTATCGCGGGCTGTGCAGGCTTAGTTATGGGCAATAGTATTCTTTTTCCCAAAACCTATTCGCGAAAAGTTTCATTTTTAAAAGGGGCCAAAGATGGATTAAAGATTGTTGTAAGCACAGTTCCATTTTTTATTATTGCCGGTTTTATTGAAGGTTTTATAACCCGTTATAGCAATATGCCTATATGGTTGGCAATGACCATTATTTTTAGTTCCTTGGCGCTCATTATTTATTATTATCTCATTTATCCTATCATTCTCAAAAACAAACATGCAACAAAAGTATATTCCGCTTAAACAGCAACGTGATGTTGGCGACCTAATTACCACTTATTTCGACTTTTTAAAGACGAATTTTAAACCCTTTCTAAATATATTTATTAGCTATAATGGCCTTTTTATACTTGGCTTTCTAGGAGTAAGCTATTTATTGATAACAGGTTTTGTTGGTACATTTTTCCAAACCCCACAAATGGGAATTTCAAACGACATCACAAACTATCAAATTTATATGATTGTTGGGGGGCTCGGATATTTTGTTCTCTTAATCATAACCGCTATTCTTAATTATAGTCTTGCTGCCGTGTATTTAATTAAATATGAAGAAAATAAAGGCGAGTTAGTTGAAAAACGAGCGGTTTGGGAAATGGTAAAAAACAACCTCGGAAAAATTATCCTCTTCATTATTTTATTGATCTTTATGTACGTTGCGGTGATGGTCGTAGGGGTTATCGTTTCCTTTGTTCCCTTTTTGGGAACCTTAGCTTATTATTTGTTGCTTTTGGCATATACCAGTTGGATGGGCCTTTCATTTATGTCTTTAATTAAAGACAATAAGGAAGTAACCGAAGCCTTTGGCGAAGGATGGACACTATTAAAAAAATATTTCTGGAAAAGTATTCTTACCAATTTGGTAATTACCTTACTGCTCGTAATTTTAATGATGGTTGTTTTAATGGTGCCGGGAATTTTGGTTGGCGTGTACGCTTTCCATTCTTTAGATACTGGCGTAGATCTTGCAAATTCGCCAATTGCCACCGTTGTGTGGACGCTAGCCCTAACCGTAGTACTGATTCTTTATACCATCAATCAATCTTTATCACAATTTGTAAACGGCATTTTATACTTTTCCCTTCACGAGGAAACTTATAATGAAGCAACCCGTGAACGTATTAATAATATAGGCGAGGGTGAATAGATTTCTTTTCATATTATTTTTTCTTTTGAATTGCCTCCTGGGTAACGCCTCTGTAAAAGACAGTACAACCGTAACTATTGATAGTAGCAAGGTGGTACAAAAACAATTTTCGGACAATTTTTCCGCAAAATATTCAGACAGCGATTTTGATTACAATACTTTGGAAGGCGAGACAGAAAACTTTTTGGGCCGTGCCATTGGGTGGTTCTTTCAGAAAATTGGAGAAATTTTCGGCATTAATATATCACCCGAAATGTTCGAGATACTAAAATTCATTATCTACGGCCTGCTCATTGTATTTGCTATTTATATTTTGGTGAAATTACTGATGGGCGATAAAGCTTCCGCCTTTTTTAGCCGAGATAATAAAGTAGTGGCGCCGCTAAATATTCAAGAGGAGCATATTGAAAATATCGATTTGGACAGCTACATAAAAAATGCTTTAAAAGAAGAAAACT
>CAXBDO010000083.1:0-8461 GCA_963974165.1 uncultured Aequorivita sp. | reverse complement strand
CGTTTCTCTAGCTTTTCTTAAGCTGTCGAAATAAAGTGGAAGTATATTTTTCGCGTAAAGCGAATCCATTCCTTTTAACTGCGCCTCGCCCAATTCTGGGTATGAAACCCATTTATTGCCCTCATCTTCCGGAATTGGAAATATTTTGAGAATGCTTCCACTTAAGGCAGCATTTAAAAGTGAAAAATTTTCGTGTGCCCGAATAAAATCCTTTTGGAATTGATTTGGAGTATTAGTGCTAGTAGCCGCCGCCAAATAAGGCTCCAATTTATAGCTTCCCTTTTCATCAAATAAATCGAGCAGGGCAATATCTTTTTGTCCCTCAGGAACACCGGCTACCTCGCGAATACTGTCGTTACCCCGTTTCAAGAAAATTAAGGGCACTTCAACCCATAGTCTTGGAAACTCCGTCATCGAGATAAAAACCTGGTTGGCGTCAAGGCCTTCGTAGGTTTCGCTTCTGCTTATTTTGCGCAATAACTCATTGGCAAAGGTGTTTACAGGTTTCATTCGCCCATTATCCTGAATTATTAGATGGCCAAACTTAGCAGCGTGTTCCTTGCTTACTGCATTCACTTTAATTAGTGAATCAATTTGATTTTTTGGAACCGCAGTGTGGGCCGAAGGCGCATGTTGCTGTGCAAAAGCAGAAAGTGAAAATACCATTACCAAAATGGTAATCATGCTTTTTTTCTTGCGTTTAATTCTATTTAATATTTCCTCTAATTTTCCGAAGCGGCTGTGTTTGCTAAATAAAATTGCCATTAAGCCAAAATAAAGTAGAAAGTAACCTATATAGGTAATCCAAGTTCCCCACCAATCGTGGTTTACAGATAAGATTGTACCGCCTTCATCCGGATCAAAACCCGATTGAAAGAAGCGATATCCTTGATGATCCAATACATTGTTCATAAAAATGTCGGTATCGAAATGGGTTTTATCTGCATTTATTACGGTAACCTTACTTTTAAAGGAAGAATAGCCTTTTTCAGTCCCGGGATATTTTTCGGCAATAAAATCGTTTAAGGTAATACTGAAAGGCAATTCAATACTTTCGGAACCGTAGCTGCTATAAACTTTTAGACCAGCAATTTCAGTTTCTACAGGGTTTGGTGCAGTTCCTTTTCCACCAAGCAAGGAAACGGTTTTTGTTTCATCGCCTACGGTTATATCAATTATCAAGGCGTCTTGGTGACTTGGTTGGTCATCCCGAGACTTTACCACGCCGAATTCACCTTTCGTAATGGGTTCTGGCGCAACAAAAGAAATTCCACCCATTCTGTAAAGCGAACGCAAATTAAAAGCCTGAACGCTATCTGCAAGAACTTCGCCCTGCATTTGGTCTGCCATTCGCATATAATCTCCCTCAAAAGGACTGGAAATAGTATAATTACCGTCTTCAGCTAATGAAATATTTATAGCTCCCTCGGTATGATTATTTATTGCAAAAAGAATGTTGTGAATATTGGAAACCTCGCCCACTTTTATCCAGTGGTCATGGCGCTCGCCATCTCCGGCTTCCACAATTTTAAAGTACTCCTCTCCTGTTTCGTTGGGCGTTAAGCCTTCTGTGGCACCTTTTATAAAATCCTTATATCTAATAATAACAGCTTCACCATTGTAATCAGTTTCTAGAGTGAAGTCATTATTTAATTTTTCTGAAAGTCTAAGTTTTTTAGGATTTACTTTTCGGCGCTGTGGCACGCCATCAATCATATAATCGCCATCAATAAATACATCAAGATAGGTTTCTTCTGAAAGGATAGCATTTTCAGTCTCTCCCTCGCGTATATGCATTACCCCTTCAAACCCGATATAGCGAGTAACAAAGGCTCCAACAATTACCAAAATAAAAGCCAAATGCAGTGTAAGCGAGGCCCACATTTTACGTTTGTGAAGGTTGTATCTAAAAATATTGCCAACAAAGTTTATAACAAAAAGCAACATTATGGCTTCAAACCACCATGCGTTATAAATAAGTTCTCGGGTGTAGGGCGTTGGCGGACTCTGTGCATCGGCATCCATAAAGGTGCCAGCGGCCATTGCGATGGCAAAAACGATGAACAAAACAGCAGTTAAACGGGTAGAGAAAAGAACGGAAGCAATCTTTTTTTGCATTACAGGTAATTTTGGCGCAAAAATAAGGAATTACGCCCATTTAGACTACTGAAATCTGTTAACTATTCTTCCTTTTTAGCTGCTTCATTTCTGGCGTTAAAAATGTTCAAATGAATGAAGGTGCCCATGTTCCGGGCGCGGTTTTTTGCAATTGCGGCTGTTTCACCTTCAAAGAGCTCATCTATAGTTTCATGCCAAAGATTTATCCACGTTCCAAAGTGAAGTTCATTAATGTAGCCACCAACTTTTTTATCTACTTCAATGTGGGTGTGCATAGGGTTTCCGAAGTATTTTCGCTTAAAGAAAAGATTGGTTTCCCAAAAATCTGTCAGTAATTCCAAATGGGCTTCCCAATCTGTAATTATACCATTAAAAATAGGCCCAAGAAGCGCGTCTTTCCTAACTTTTTGATAGAACGTATTTATTAGCAAAGACACATCTTCACGGGATTCTATTTTCTTTTTATTCATAATTACAACAAGGTAAACAATATTAATAGTAAGTTAACTATTAGGCTTATAGCCAACAACTTAAAGGCAAACTTTTTATTGCTGCCGGCAAGTAAAGCTGCATTATAGCCTATACATAAGGCTACGGCCAAGCTTAGTTCAAGACCCGAAATTAAGCCCGTACCTTGGGCTAAAATCGTCATAGCAGCTATAGAACCTACGCAACTATTTAAAATAATAGATAGGGGAATATACATATAATAATCATGCTCGAATTGTTGTTGCTAATTTTTTAGGGTCAGGGTTCTCATATATTTATAGGGTTTTTGATTATATGGTGTAAATTTACCATACCAACCAGGCGTATTTTATGACGCAAATCATAAACACTATGATTCCCGAAAACTTACTGTTAAAATTTAATGCAACCTTAGAAAATTTGGATGCTTCAGAAATAATTATTCGCGAAAATAAACTTGGTGGAAACGGTAATCCGCGCAATTAAACAATTGAAAAAGGAAGATGAAATAAAACTGATTACACAAGGTATTTCGTTAATATTAGAGGTTTTTAGAATAATAAATTAAGTGCTTTTTTTGGTTAAATTAAATGCGACTTTTCACACTCATCTTTATTCCTTCTTCTATAAAACATTAACTTCGCACTATGGTAAAAGTGATTTTTTTGGGCTTTGGAAATGTAAACAGCCATTTGCTGAATGCTTTATATAAAAGCACCGAAGTTTCTGTGGAACAGATTTTTAACCGAAATTATATTAATCTGAATTCGGCTTTTGAAGACATACCTTTCACAAATGACGTATCCAAAATTGGGGAAGCAGATGTATACATCATCGGAATTCCAGATGATGCCATTGCCCCCTTTTCTGAATCGTTGCCATTTCAGAATAAACTAGTGGTGCATACTTCCGGCGGCGCGGCAATGAATGTTTTGGCTTCCAAAAACCGACGTGGTATTTTTTATCCGCTACAAACTTTTTCAAAACAACAAAAAGTAGATTTTGAAAATATACCCATTTGTATAGAAGCCGAAAACGCTAATGATCTTCAGCTTTTGCGCACTTTGGGGGAAACTATTTCAAACAATGTAGTTGAAATTTCTTCGGAAAAAAGGGCGAAACTGCATCTTGCCGCCGTTTTTGTGAATAATTTCGTGAATTATTTATACCAGGTTGGCAGTGAAATATTAGAGGACGAAGATATATCGTTCCAGATTTTAAAACCGCTGATTGCAGAAACCGCTTCAAAAATAGAATCCCTTTCGCCCGAGGCTGCGCAAACAGGCCCCGCCAAACGAAACGACAAAAAAACCATCGAAAAACATTTAAATTTGTTGGCAGACAGTCCGCATAAAAAACTCTACGAACTTTTTACCGAACAACTAAACCAGAAATATGGAAAAGAGCTATAAAGAATATTTAAAACACATTTCAACCTTAATTTTTGATATTGATGGGGTACTAACCGATGGCACCATCTTGGTAAACACCCAAGGCGAAATGTTCCGCACTATGAATATAAAGGATGGTTACGGCCTAAAAACCGCGGTAGAGCAAGGTTTTAATGTTTGTGTTATTTCTGGCGGTACAAATGAGGGTGTTCGGGTTAGGCTGCAAAACCTCGGCATAAAAGATATTTTTCTGGGCGCACACCATAAAACCAAGGTTTTGGATGAATATTTAAAGACCCATAATTTAAAGCACGAAAACACCCTTTATATGGGCGATGACCTGCCTGATTATGAAATTATGCAGGAAGTAGGCCTACCAACCTGCCCTCAAGATGCAGTGCCTGAAATTAAGGCAATCTCAAAATATGTTTCGCATAAAAAAGGCGGTAAAGGCTGTGTGCGCGATGTTATTGAGCAGGTGCTAAAAGTGCAGGGCAAATGGATAATTACGGACGGTGTAAGCGCAAAATATGATTAAAAAGGGAAATCGAAATTGAAATTGAAATTGAAAAATAAAAGTAATGGGAACAATGAATCTTAATTTTTAAACCTTGAACTATTTTACCCTCATTCGTTACCAAAACCTGCTCTTTATAGTATTGGCGCAGGTAGCCATAAAATTCGGCCTTTTCCATCCATTAGGCTTAGACACTACCTTAAGCCATTTAAATTTTACGTTATTGGTAATTGCCACAATCTGTATTGCGGCTGCGGGCAACATCATCAACGATATTTACGATGTTGAAATAGACAAAATAAACAAACCAGAAAAGGTCCTTATCGGCAAAAAAATTTCGGAAAGCAATGCCAGCCGTTTATTTATAATTTTAAATGTAATAGGGGTAGCCATCGGATTTTATCTCGCCAATAGTATCGAGAAATCTGGGTTTGCAGCCCTTTTCATAATTATTTCGGCGCTACTTTATCTCTATGCTTCCTATTTAAAAAGTATGCTGCTGCTGGGCAATTTGCTTATTTCCGCATTGGTTGCAATGAGCCTGATAATTGTACCCCTTTTTGAATTGCTTCCGGCAATCACTCCACAAAACCAGGCTACTCAATCTGCAGTTTTTAAGATTGTGTTGCATTTCGCCCTTTTCGCCTTTGCAATTAATTTTATCCGCGAAATTGTTAAAGACCTTCAAGATATTAATGGCGATAAAAAGGGCGGTAAAAACACCCTGCCCATTGCCCTTGGCAGAAAACGCACAACATCTATCGTCTTTATTTTAGGGGTTATTATGGTTTTGGCAACGGTAGCTTATATGTATGAATTTTTATACAAGGAGCAGATTTTACTTTTGTATTTCCTTTTTGCAATAGTTGCACCCCTACTATATTTCTGCATAAAATCTTATGATGCCGAAACCAAAAAAGAATACGCCTTTTTATCGTTATTCTTGAAAATTATAATGTTTTTGGGTATTTGTGCCATTTTTTTAATTCCATCTGCTACAACCCAAATTTTATAAATACTGCTTTTAAAGCAGCCTGTTAAAAAATCAGAAATGCTAAGAAATAAATTAAAAGAGTATAACATTATCCTTGCTTCCGCATCGCCCCGAAGACAGGCGTTTTTTAAGGAGTTGGATTTAGATTATACTATTGATGTAAAATCTGTAAATGAAACATATCCATCAAGATTAAAAGGTTCAGAGATAACAGATTACCTATCGCAACTTAAAGCTTCGGTTTTTAGTGATTTAGGCGAAAATGACATTTTAATTACGAGCGATACAATTGTTTGGAAGGACGGAAAGGCATTGGAAAAACCTTCAAATGCGAAGGAGGCGAAAATAATGCTTCAACAATTGAGCGGCGAAATGCACGAGGTTTTTACATCGGTTTCCTTCACCTCAAAAAATTTTCAGAAAACCGTCAACGATGCTACAAAAGTGTGGTTTAAACCTTTAACGGATGAAGAAATTGAGTATTATATTAACACCTATAAACCTTTCGATAAAGCTGGTAGTTATGGCATACAGGAATGGATTGGCTATATTGGAATCGAAAAAATTGAAGGCTGTTATTTTAATGTAATGGGCCTGCCAACCCGACTTGTTTACAAAACGTTAACCGAGTTTGCCGCCCGTTGAAATAGTGGTATTTTTGAATAAAATTACACTTCATGGTTGTTTCCAGACTTTTAATCCCTTTTGCCTTTTTATTCGCACTTAACAGCTGCAATTCTTTTGAGGAAAAAATTGAAACTTCAAAGGAAGCTATAAAAGTAAAAAAGTCTAAAGCCCCTGAAAACAGAGTTGTTTCCGAAGAATTTAAGGAATATTGGTACAACGGTAGTGCCGAAATTACATCTTACAGCTTATTGCAGGAACGCTATGGCGAGATTCGCGAGGGCACGGTTGTTAATATTTTTGTTTCTGAAGATTTTTTACCGGAAGCACAAGTGAAGGCAAACTCTTCCGCCAACGAAAATATTTCGATTTTGAAGATGAACCAAATGAAGAATTTCAATACGGGCATCTATCCTTATTCCATAATGACCAGCACGTTCAGCCCAATTGCAACTAAGGAACATCCCTTAAAAATTACCAATAGCGTACAGGAATGGTGTGGGCAGGTTTATATGCAGCTCAACAACCGTGATGATTTCGAAATTGAGAGCCATTCTTATTTTGAGGGCGAAGCCGATCAAAAACTTAGCCTGCCAAAAACATATGTGGAAAATGAACTTTGGAACCTAATACGAATAAATCCAGAAGAATTGCCAATGGGCGATATTATGATAATTCCTGCGTTTGAATATTTACGGCTTCGGCATAAGGAAATTAAGCAGCACAATGCCTTTGCGAGTTTAAAACAGGGAGATTCCATTACAATTTACACCCTAAATTATCCAGATTTACAACGGCAATTAACCTTGTTTTTCAACAGCACTTTTCCATATGAAATTGAAAAATGGGAAGAAATAAATGCAGCTGCCAAGAACGATACGCTTCGATTAAAAACCACTGCAACAAAGTTGAAAAGAATTAAAAGCGAATATTGGACCAAAAACAAAAACGAACATAAGGGGCTTCGCGATTCACTGAACCTAAAATAAAAATATTCCTGCAATGATAAATTTAAGAGAATTCTACCCAGAACTTCTATATTCTATAGTTCTAATACTAATTCTATTGCTGATTCGCCTTATGCTAAAAAGAACGGTGCGAAACTTCGCGAAAAAGATAGAACGGTTGGAACACCGCACTGGGCTTATAATGAAACACGTAGATTTTGCCGTGTTTTTCATTATAGTCCTAGGATTTATATTTATTTGGGGTGTCGATTTTGCAAATATTGGGCTCGTTATGTCGTCGGTTTTTGCTGTAATTGGAATTGCCTTTTTCGCACAATGGTCCATTTTAAGCAACATTACCAGCGGGGTAATTATGTTTTTCACTTTCCCGTACAGAATAGGCGATTATATTAAGATTCACGATAAGGAAATGCCTTGCGAAGGAATTATTGAGGATATAAAGACCTTTCATATAATCCTGCACACTACAAACAATGAAATTGTAACCTATCCAAATAGTATGATGCTTCAAAAAGGAGTAAGTATTATAAAGGCCGACGAGTTTTATGAACAACAGCATTTGAATGAATTGGACAAAAATAAGGAAGAACTTCCCCACGATTAATTTTCACAAATAAGTATCTTTGAAGGGTTTTGAATAATTCAGCACTATAATTTATGCTTAAACCGTTTCTTTTTCGCCTACTATTTTTATTTCTTACAATAGCTGCCACCGCCCAAGCTCCTAAAAAACCTACTGCTTCCGCTATATATCACGACCTTCAAAAATTAAATTTTGTAGGCTCGGCACTCTTTATTGCTGCCCATCCGGATGACGAAAATACACGACTTATTTCCTATTTGGTGAATGATGTGCACGCAAATACCGCCTACCTATCTATAACCCGCGGCGATGGCGGACAAAACCTTATTGGCCCAGATTTACGCGAACTATTGGGGGTTATTAGAACCCAAGAATTGGTTGCAGCCCGAAAAACAGACGGCGGACAACAATTTTTTACCCGCGCCAACGATTTTGGTTACAGTAAAAATCCAGACGAAACTTTTGAGTTTTGGACTAAAGATGAAGTATTGAGCGATGTGGTAATGACTATTCTCAAGTTTAAACCAGATATTATTGTAAACCGATTCGACCATCGCAGTCCGGGCAGTACGCACGGGCACCATACAGCTTCGGCTATGCTTAGCGTAGAAGCTTTTGATATGGTTAGTGATGCTGCCAAATTTCCGAATTCTGCAGCCGAATATGGCACTTGGAAACCGCAACGACTATTTTTCAACACCTCTTGGTGGTTTTATGGCAGCCAGGAAAAATTTGAACAGGCAGATAAAACCAATCTCGTTTCGGTTGAAACCGGCAGCTACTTCCCTGCCCTTGGCC
>CAXBDO010000082.1:0-8494 GCA_963974165.1 uncultured Aequorivita sp. | reverse complement strand
TTCAAAATTGAGCGTAAGCCCTTTAACCTCTTCATTTATCAATGTTTCCCCATTAATCCTGGCTTCCTTTTCCTTAGGGGAAAGAAAATGCACAAAAGAATCATCGCCAATAGATTCAGTATCACTAATAGGAATTTTAAAAGTAGTGCCGGCCTCGGTAGTTGCTTCCACATCAATAACCAGTTCATCTATCGGGCCCACCATATCTGCCCTTCCACTAATAAATGCGGTTCCGTAATAAAGCGCATCTTCATCGGGAGGCGTGTCTAACACAACTAATCTTTCTGGTGCTTCAACATGTAAGTCCAGTTCCCAGTCTTTAAAGTTGGTATGGGTGGCATTGCCGTAAACAATTCCGGTAGTTTCGTACTTGGTATCGGTAATATTGGAGCGGTTTATCTCGATTTTATTTTTGGTAACCGTTAATTGGGCGTTATTTTCAATATTGAAGTCGGTATTTAAATAGGGTACCTTCAAACCTGTATTCTCCAGACTAAATCGACCTAAAATGTCTGGCGATTTATAACTGCCCGAGACTCTGGCATTTCCCGTAATCAGTCCGCGAATATCCGAAAGTACATCGGCGCCGAATGGATTAAAAGCCTGTAGGTTAAATTGATTTAAATCTACATTGAGCTGAATTTGGGGGTTTCGAGGCGAAACATCAATCTCGCCTACCGCATTTATAGACTTTACATTGTTGTTTGTGAGGGAAGTATTGATGCGATACTTCGTAAGATCCTCATTTCCGTCAATTTTTAAATTTAAGTCGCCAAAATAGATTTCATTTATTTCAACACCATCAATGGTAACGGAACTATTGGGATAATAAGCGCCGTTTTTCTGAAGGAAATCAAATTTCCCATTAACATTACCCTTAAGCCGCAGGCTGTCTATATCTGGCGTAATGTTGCCAATATTTACATTATTAAACCTAACTTTTAAATCTTTATAAGTTGAATCGCGCAGTACGCCGGCCATCTGTATCAATTCTTCATTATGGCTTAATACCAATGAATCTATACGTACCTCCCTAAAATTATCGTCGAATACAACTTTATTCAGGCGGTTGTTATTTTCATTCAAATACCAAACATTGCCTTTATAGGTAATATCAGATTTTTTAACGCCGATAACCGACTTCCCCGCTGGGTTTATAGTGTGGTAAAGCGAAAGGTTAAAAAGATCTTCCTTCTTAGCACCGCCGGCAAACTCTGAACGCACATACATAGTATCGTTCAGGGTTTTATTGATGATATTTAAATCTTTAATATTATAAAATCCCGTATAAACAGAATCGGCAGATATGTATGTGTTATACAATGGGTTATCATTGTCTACTTGAATGTTTAGTTTTCCTATATAATTATTGAAAAGAAGTATTTCGGGCGAGCGAAAATCGAGCTCAAATTTCGATTGGTCTGAAGACACTGAACCTTGAATGCGGGTGTTGTCTCCCAATTTCAATTGGGGCACAAAAACATCGACAATTTTATTATAGACTACAAATTCATAGTCTATATACTGATTCGTAGTTACCTCCTGCGGAATGTAATTTGCGTAAATACTGGCTATTCCATTCTGGAAAAGATTTGGTATGTCTTCTATTAAAAATTCGCCCGTAATTTTTCCATTTATAATATCTGGCGAATTTATTTCAATGGTGCGAACAGGCCCTTCAAAAGAAGAAGTAACGTTGAAATCGTCAAAATAATAGTAATCGCGTTCATTTTGATAAAAAGTCTGGCTGAAATTTATCGTTCCCACCACATCGTCAATGGTTTTTCCATCCATATCAACCACAACTTTTCCGGTAAAAACCGAAATACTATCTCGCGCAATGAGGTTAAGTTTGTTCAAGTCTGCGTATTCTACATCTGCTTCAAAATCTAAATGGTTTGTTTCTTTTGAGGCATCTATCAACCCTTTAAACTCCAATTTTAAATTCGGGTCGTCAATAGAAAGTTCTCCATTAAAAAGCGGATTTTTAAGATTCCCCGAAACCACGATGTTTTGGTAATTGTAGCCTTCAAAAGTAAAGGAAGAAACCTTCCCGGAAATTTCGGTATTGACAGTATTTTTATCGAAACCACGCCCGTCGAAATCGAGGTTGGCCGTCATTTTTCCCAAGGAAGTTGTATTGGCAATTTTTCCTAAATTAAAATTGCTTAAAACTACATTTCCTTTATAATATGCATTGTCTATATTATTGATGTTGCCCATCTTTAAATCGATTTTCGCTTGCCCAATGCCACTCTCCAAATTACTTTTGGTGTTCAGTTCACTTCCAATTATGTAAGTAATTCCGCTAAGACTAAAGCTTTGCAATTCTTTAAGTTCAACCGGCACAACATCGCCCAATACTTTAGGCATAAATCTTCTTAGCTCATAGTAATTAGTGGCTATATAGTGGTTGGTTGCAGTAATTTCATAATCCTTATCTAAATCTAGAATATTTCGAAATGTATAATCGCCTTGAATGGTAGATGCGCCCGTCTCAAAAATTGTATTTACGGCGGTAAAATTATTTAAAGTGCCCTTTAGCTCAGTATCTAGATAGATTAATTGATCGGGACCAAATTCATTGTAAAACCCGTTTAGATCGTTGGTTGCAATTACTGAGTTTTTCAGATTTGCCGTTATGGTTACATGGTTTATAAAATCGGCCATGCCGTTCTTGGAGTAATCGAGATCAATTTCACCTTTAATTTGTGAATTGGTAGTTTTTAAATTGAGATCCTTTAAAGTGATATTTGTAAGCGAATAGGAAAAATCTGCCTGCATATCTTCAATTACGAAACCCCTGGCTGCCCGAAGTGAAAGGTTTTCAATATTCACCTGAATTTCCGGACCATTTATAATTAGGTTATTGGCCGTAACATTTACATTGTCGAAAACAAATATATCTGGCTTTTCAAGATTTTCGTTGGTAATGGCAACCCTACTGTTTGTTAGCTTAACATCGTTGCTAAATAGCGAAAATGGCGATGTGCTGGGTTTGCCTGTATTAAACTTTTGTGCGAAAATGGATAGGTTGTCAGATTCCTCCCCTTCATATATTTTCACATATAATTTGGCCTGGTCCATTATAATATCGCCAAAGCCCAGATCGCCCTTCAACAAATTCTGAAAACTTATAATATTGGTTTGCAATTCCTGCCCATAAATAAGCGTATCGTTATGATGATCGGCAATATAAACTTCCCGCACGTCTACTTCTCCCTTCCAGTTTAGGCCTAAACGGTTAACGTGAATGTCTGTGCCATAAGTGTCGTTAAGGTTCTTGGTAACTTTTTCCGCAACGTAGGTTTGCACTGCCGGGATTGAAAAAATAATTATTAAAAGCACGAGCAGCAATACAATGATTACGAAGGTGCGAACTATTATTTTACGAAGTTTTTTGATACGCTTTTAATGTTTTATTTTTACAACCCATAAATATACACCTTTCACCTTGACGCAAAAAAACTGTTACATTTTAGGCATTGAATCTTCTTGCGACGATACTGCAGCTGCGGTAATTAACAACGGCGAAATATTGAGCAATGTTGTTGCAACCCAAGCAATCCATGAACAATATGGCGGTGTTGTGCCAGAGCTTGCATCCCGTGCCCATCAACAAAATATTGTTCCCGTGGTTCACCAAGCGCTGCAAAGAGCAAATATCGATAAAAAACAGTTAGCTGCCATCGCTTTTACCCGCGGACCTGGTCTTATGGGTTCGTTGCTTGTAGGCACCTCATTTTCAAAATCTTTGGCCCTGGGTTTGGGCATTCCATTAATAGATGTAGACCATATGCAGGCGCATATCTTGGCACATTTTATTAAAGCTGAAGGTCAAGTAGCTCCAAATTTTCCCTTTTTGGCAATGACCATAAGCGGCGGCCATACACAAATAGTTAAGGTTACAGATTATTTTAAAATGGAAGTTATAGGCCAAACCATAGACGACGCCGTGGGCGAAGCCTTTGACAAAAGCGCCAAAATATTGGGACTTCCCTATCCCGGAGGCCCGTTGTTGGATAAATATGCACAGGAAGGAAACCCTAAGGCATTTCCGAAGCCAAAGGTATCGCCTATGGATTTCAGCTTTAGCGGATTAAAAACCTCTGTACTATATTTTGTTCAAAAGGAAGTTGAAAAAAATCCGGATTTTATTTCAAAAAACATAAAAGATATTTGCGCGAGCATTCAATTTACCATTGTTGAATATTTAATGGATAAATTGAAAAATGCCGTAAAGAAAACCGGTATAAAGGAAGTGGCAATTGGTGGAGGCGTTTCAGCCAATAGCGGGATTCGCAAGGCGTTAAAAGAAGCTGAAACAAAATACGGTTGGAAAACCCACATCCCGAAATTTGAATTCTGTACCGATAATGCGGCCATGATAGCCATAGTTGGCGAACTTAAATACAAGGCTCAGGAGTTTGCTGAAAATAATGTGGTAGCCTCTGCACGAATGAAGTTTTAAAAAATATTTTTTTTAAACCCTAAAATTATGCTTTCACCCCGTCACCCAAATATTAAATTTATAAAATGCAGCTTTTTTATAATCCGGACATTTCAGATATAGCCAACGAATTGACTTTCGATAAAGAGGAAAGCCGCCATATTGTTAAGGTACTTCGCATGAAGGAAGGCGATACTTTTAAAATTACCAATGGCAAAGGTTCTTTTTTTGATGCACAAATTTTAAATGCGAATCCAAAAGCCTGTCTTGTAAAATTGTTGTCAGAAGAAAAGCAGCTGCCACTGCCCTATCAACTTCATCTAGCAGTTGCCCCCACAAAATTGAATGACCGCTACGAATGGTTCCTCGAAAAAGCTACAGAGATTGGCATTACCGAAATAACGCCCATAATTTGCGACCATAGCGAACGCAAAACTATTAAAGCTGAACGCTACGAAAAAATAGTGCAAAGCGCTATGAAGCAGTCGTTAAAAGCACATATGCCACTTTTGAATGAAGCCATTTCATTTAATGATTTTATTGCTGACAACTCAAATACGAAGGCCGTAAAATGTATTGCCCACTGTGAGGAAACAGAGAAGAAATCGTTGAAGTCTGTTTTACATCCGAAGGAAAATTACCTTATTTTAATTGGGCCGGAGGGCGATTTTTCCCCAGAAGAAATTGATCTTGCCAGAAATGCAGGATTTATTCCCGTTACTTTAGGAGAAAGCAGATTAAGGACCGAAACGGCGGCAATAGTAGCTTGCCATAGTGTGGCCTTCGTAAATGAATAATAAAAAAACCTATTAGGTTTATCTTCCCTATTTCGTACTTTTGAAACTATGCGAAAAACACTTCTTTCCTTTTCCATATTGATGCCTATTTTGCTAGGCTTTGGAAATATTTCGGCCCAAGAAATTGCGGTATTGCAATACGGCGGCGGCGGCGATTGGTATGCAAACCCTACCGCGCTTCCAAATCTGGCCAAATTTTGCAATGCCCAGATTAGCACAGCCATTAATGAAAAAACGGCTACTGTTACTCCTGGAAATGTAGATATATTTGATTATCCCTTTGTACATATGACGGGCCATGGAAATGTATTTTTCACCGCCGAAGAAGCAGAAAATCTTCGAAATTATTTATTGAGCGGTGGTTTTCTATATATAGACGATAATTATGGAATGGATAAATACATACGCAAAGAACTGGTTAAAATTTTTCCGAACAAGGAACTAAAGGAATTGCCTGTCAATTTCCCTATGTTCAGTTACGTTTATAAGTTCCCACAGGGTATGCCCAAAATTCACGAACACGATGGCGGCCGTCCACAGGCCTTCGGAATTTTTGAAGAAGACAGATTGGTTTTGCTTTATACTTTTGAAACCGACCTAGGCGATGGTTGGGAAGATCCGGCCGTACATAACGACCCACCAGAAGTTCGTTTAAAAGCTCTGCAAATGGGCGCCAATATTGTAAAATACGTTTTCGAAAACTAAAATATTCACTTCCATAAATTTCGAATTGCATTAACAAAACTTTGATTTTTTCTGCTTTATAATATAGTATATTTACGAAGTGAAAAAAACAGCAAAAGCAATAGCCTTAGGTATTTTAAAAGCACTAAGTGTTTTAGTAGGTATCATATTATTGTTTTGGTTTCTGTTTGAGATCCAAGCATTAATCCTGTACATAGGTTTGGCATTAGTGCTTTCCCTAATTGGCAGACCCGTAGTTTTATTCTTTAGAAATAGACTCAAATTCGGGAATACGCTTGCCTCGGTTGTTACACTTCTCCTTATAATTTGCAGTATCTCCTTAGTTCTTAGCATATTCGTGCCCATAATTATTGAACAGGGAAAACACATTTACCAAATAGATTTTGAGGAAGTTAAGCGGGATTTAAACGAACTAAATATTCAAGCTAGCGATTACCTTGGGGTAGACCATTTTCAACTGGTTGAGGCCGTTAAACGCACCTCTTATGTGCGCGATATGGATGTAGAGATTATACCCAGTTTTATAGACATATTCTTCGGAAATATTGCCAGTACTATAGTGGGAATTTTTTCGGTGCTCTTTATTTCCTTCTTTCTTTTAAGGGATGAAAGTTTAATTGCCCGTTCCGTTCTTGTTTTTGCCAAAGAAGACAATGAAGCAAAATTTAAGCGCATATTAGTGAAAATCAAGGAACTACTTTCGCGATATTTTATTGGTCTATTGCTTCAAATTTTTCTACTTGCGTTATTTTATTCCGTACTGCTACTATATTTAGATGTTCGCGATGCCGTGGCAGTAGCGCTAATTTGTGCCTTTTTAAATATTGTACCTTATTTAGGCCCGATTATAGGATGGGCGCTAATGATGTTGGTTATAATTTCTAATAATCTGGGCGCCGATTTTTCTTCAGGGCTATTGCCCTTACTTTTAATTGCAAGTGGTGGGTATGCCGTAGCACAGATTTTCGATAATTTTATTTCACAACCGGTTATTTTTGGGCACAGTGTACGCTCGCATCCGCTAGAAATATTTATCGCTATTTTGGCCGCGGGCTATGTTTTCGGTATTCCAGGAATGGTGCTGGCCGTACCAACCTACACCGCACTTAAAGTTGTTGCGAAGGAATTTTTATCGGAATATAAAATTGTAAAACGCCTTACCCGAAATTTATAAGTTTGATCAATAAATCGATTCTCAATACTGAAGTTCAAAATTTTATAAGGGATTTTGAAGGTGATGTCTCAAAACTCGCCTTTGCCGGTAGTCCATTTGAAGATGTAACACTTCAAGAACTGATTCAGCAAATTGAAAGCAGAAATCGTATCGAGAAGAAACTGCCCATTTGGTATAAGGCTTCAAAAATTCTTTTTCCTCCTAAATTAAATCTTGAACAGACCTCTTCTGAAACCACTGCCAGATACAAAGCTTCTATAATAGAGGGCGAAACAATAGCAGATATAACTGGAGGATTTGGTGTTGATAGCTATTTCTTTTCAGAAAAATTTAAAAACGTTTACCATTTTGAAATCAATGAAACCCTGTCTGAGCTTGCAGCGCATAACTTTGAAGTATTCGGAAAGGGAAATATTGTGTGTACAGCAAATGATGGCTTAAAGGCCACTTTAAGCAATAAGTACGATGTTATTTATGCAGACCCCTCGCGGCGGCACGATAGTAAAGGGAAAGTGTTCTTTTTAAATGACTGTGTGCCAGATATTCCTGGGAATGTTTCTGAATTATTGGCCAACTGCAAAACTTTGCTTTTAAAAACCTCCCCAATGCTAGACATATCGGTGGGGTTAAATGAACTGCAGCATGTAGCCGAAATCCATATAGTGGCAGTAGAAAACGAGGTGAAAGAGTTGTTATGGGTTCTTCGTCATGATGCAGCCAATATTCCTGATATTAAAACTATCAATTTTTCAAAAGCTGGAGTTGAAACCTTTAATTTTAAATGGGGTACTGAGGCTGCGGCTGATTATAGTTTCCCAAAAAAATTTCTATTTGAACCCAATGCCGCGATTTTAAAGAGCGGGGCCTTCGATAATATTTCTGAAGAGCTTCAGGTTTATAAACTGAATAAAAATACCCACCTCTATACAGGCGATCAATTAATTGATTTTCCGGGAAGAAGTTTCCGGATTGAAAAGGTAATTCCATATTCGAAGGCCGAAATGCGGAAAGAAACTTTTAAAAAGGCTAATATTGCAACCCGCAATTTTCCTGAGTCTGTAGCCAGTCTTCGCAAAAAATGGAAAATTGCTGATGGCGGCGCGGTGTACTTATTTTTTGTAACTACCTTCGAAAACCAGAAGGAAGTGATAATATGTAGTAAGAAATAAATTGAAGCAAATTATTTTCAATAGCATCGCCTTGATTTGAAACACTTTAAAATTTATCTTTAAAAAAGGCAAGTTTTTGTTTGTATTATTACATTTGAAGACATACATTTGCACTCGCATTTTAGGATGACAAGTTCATAAAGAAATTGGAGAGGTGCCGGAGTGGTAACGGAGCAGATTGCTAATCTGTCGACGGGTA
>CAXBDO010000081.1:0-8692 GCA_963974165.1 uncultured Aequorivita sp. | reverse complement strand
TTAAAATAAAGCAATTCTTTCAAGCTCGGCAAATCACTATTACCAAGGAACATTCCCATAACCACCACGGCCAATAAACCAGATTCATGCGCCAGCAAATCGCTGGCAACAAAAACTGCCATTACGAGTGAAAGGGAAACTACATTAGACAAATAGTGCGGTACCAATTTCTTTTTAATTGAAATATAAAGTGCGTACCCCGCTGAAACTCCAAATGTCATCCCTATTAGTACAATTTTTCCGAAATCTAGCAACGCCTGTTTGGTGTAACCGGAATCGCCTTCAACACTTATAAATTCATATACCAATACGGCAACCAAGGCGCCTATTGGGTCTATTAAAATTCCTTCCCATCTAAGAACTGCCGCTACATCTTTTTTAAGGGGAATATTCCTTAAAATAGGAGTAATTACGGTAGGCCCGGTAACAATAATTAAAGCTGAAAAAAGAAAGGCAATTCGCCAATCCAAACCGAAAACATAATGGGCGGCAACCCCAGCGCCAATAAATGTTATTGCTGCACCAATACTAATAAGTTTCCCTATGGCAGAACCAACTTTTGAAATTTCGTCGCGCTTCAACGTTAAACCCCCTTCAAAAAGGATAATTCCTACAGCTAACGACACAAAATAAAATAGATTTTCGCCAGGGAAGAGGCCGTTTTCGCCATTCCAAATAGGTTGAATCCATTGCGATCCATCTACCGACATAAATGTAGAGAGCGGACCAACCAAAAGTCCTATCAAAATTAGGGGCAAAATTGCAGGAATTTTAAACTTCCATGCGACCCACTGGGCCAAGATTCCTAAAATTATAATTCCTGCAAGTTCTACCATATAGTTGGGTTTTCGGTAAAATAAAGATATTTCGCATCCACGAATTACCAATGAATTGTTAAAAATAGTATAATTAATTTATAGTTCACTCTTTGGTCTGTAACGCTTTTGTTATTTTGCGACTCATTTCTTCAGATTATGCAATTATTCCCTATTGAATCCGGCAATTTTAAATTAGATGGTGGCGCTATGTTTGGCGTTGTTCCAAAATCGCTTTGGAACAGAACCAACCCTGCCGATGTCAACAATATGATAGATATTGCAGCCCGTTGTTTGCTAATTCAAAATGGCGATAGGCTTACCTTAATTGATACGGGAATGGGCAATAAGCAAAACGATAAGTTTTTTAGCTATTACTATCGTTGGGGCGATTATAACATAGACGATTCACTTAAAAAACACGGTTTTCATCGCGACGATATTACCGATGTTTTTATGACGCATTTACACTTCGACCATTGTGGCGGAAGTGTGCAATGGAATAAAGATAGAACCGGATATGAGCCCGCCTTTAAAAATGCAACTTATTGGAGCAATGAAGATCATTGGCAATGGGCAACCAAACCGAATAGACGCGAACAGGCATCTTTTTTAAAAGAAAATATTTTGCCTATGCAGGAAAGTGGGCAATTAAAATTTGTTGGAAAACCACAAGCAGATTTTGCAGAAGCCAACGAGCTCGATTTCGGAATTTTATTTGTTGATGGGCATACCGATAAACAAATGATTCCGCATATTAATTACAAGGGAAAAACCTTGATATTTATGGCCGATTTGCTACCAACGGCTGGGCATCTGCCACTTCCGTTTGTAATGGGGTACGATACTAGACCGTTGCTGACCCTTCCCGAAAAGGAAAAATTTCTAAATAAGGCCGCGGCAGAAAATTTCTACCTCTTTTTGGAACACGATGCCCACAACCCCATAATATCTGTTAAAGATACCGAGAAAGGGGTTCGCTTAAATGAGACCTTTTCGCTGGACGAATTTTTTAAATAATTATTTTTTTTACAAATGAAATGCCCTAAAACCATTTTAAATTTTTCAATGAAGTGGGTTAGTTATGGGCATAATACCTTCAAATAAATAGTATAACAAATGAAAATTTTTAAGATCACACTTTTAGCAGTTGCCTTATCAACTGTCTTGACAGGTTGCGGAAGCGGCGCAGCCGTTGTTGCCACACCAATTGAAAATATAGATACTAACCCCCTAAAAACGGTTCCGTTAACAGACGCCCAATTAAAGAAATGGCCGGCCATGGACTTGGTGCAGGATACTGTTCCCGGAATGAGCGTAGACAAAGCTTATAACGAAATAATCAAAAAACGCAAAGGGGCATCTGTAATCGTAGCGGTTATAGACAGTGGTGTAGATATTGAACACGAAGATCTTAAAAATGTAATTTGGACCAACCCAGGTGAAGTAGCCGGAAATGGCATTGATGACGATAATAATGGTTTTATTGACGATGTGCACGGTTGGAATTTTATTGGCGATATAACCGATGAAAACATGGAATATGTGCGTATAATCAGAAAATTGAAGCCGAAATTTGAAGGTAAAAGTGAATCTTCCATAAGCGCTGCAGACCGCGAAGATTATGCCCTATATCAAAAAGCGAAGGCTGAATTTGAAAAGGAATACGCCGAGGTTATGGCCAACAAACAACAGTATGAGCAAATTTATTCCCAGCTCAAGCCAACGCACGAAGCTATGGTAAGAAAGCTAGGAAAGGAAAACTATACCCAAAAGGATTTGGCGGCCATCCAAAATCCTTCGAACCAAGAAAAACAACAAATTGCAATGCTAAACCAAATGCTGAATTTTGAAGATTCGGTGCCTAAAGTTTTAAAAGAACTTGAAAACGGTTTAAAATATTTTGAGGGAAGATTGGAAGGTAACTTTAATATGACCAAAGATTTCCGCAGCGTATTGGGCGATAATCCAGACGACATAACTGATGCTACTTATGGCGATAACAATGTAGCCGGACCAGACCCAACAAAAGAAAACATTAAGCACGGAACCCACGTGGCTGGAATTATTGCAGCAGAACGCAACAACGGCATTGGCATGGATGGCGTTGCCAATAATGTAAAAATTATGGCAATCCGCGCAGTATCTGAAGGCGATGAATATGATAAGGATATTGCCTTGGCAATTCGCTATGCAGTAGATAATGGGGCAACGGTTTTAAATACAAGTTTTGGAAAATACTATTCGCCGCATGCAGATTGGGTTTATGATGCCATTAAATATGCAGCTTCCAAAGATGTTTTGATTGTAAACGCCGCAGGAAATGATGGATATGATTTAGATACAATAAACATCTATCCAAACGATCAATTTGATAACGGGTCTGAAATGGCAGAGAACTTTATTTCGGTTGGCGCACTCAACTACCAATATGGTAGCGAGCTGGTTGCAAACTTTTCGAACTACGGTAAAACGAATGTAGACGTTTTTCCACCAGGGGTAAAAATATGGGCAACCACTCCTTCAAATACTTACGAGTATTTACAAGGAACTTCTATGGCAGCCCCTGAAGTTGCAGGAGTTGCGGCAATGATCCGTTCCTACTATCCAAGTCTTTCGGCAAAACAGGTAAAACAAATTTTAATGGATAGCGGACTTTCCATAAACGCAAAAGTAGTTTTGAGTGGCGACGCTTCAAACACAGATTCCTTTTCAAATATCTCAAAATCGGGGAAAATGGTAAATATGTATAACGCCTTGATTATGGCAGATAAAATGGCTCAATAATGAAGCAGCTTTTTAGTGGAATATTTTTAATAGCAACCTTAGTTTCGGCTTCTGCCCAAAACAGTACCAGCTATTGGCAACAGGAAGTAGATTATAAAATGAACGTTCAAATGGACGTAAAAACCTTTCAATACAAAGGATCGCAAGAGTTGAAATATACAAACAACTCGCCCGACACCTTAAATAAAGTTTTTTACCATCTGTATTTTAATGCATTCCAACCCGGAAGCGAAATGGACGTGCGGTCAAGAACAATTGCCGATCCAGATAGCCGGGTAACAGATAGAATTTCAAAATTAACACCTCAGGAAATAGGCTACATTAAACCTAGTTTTTTTACCCAAAATGGCGTTGCCGCTAAATACCAAATTAAGGGAACGGTAATGGAAGTTATCTTAAACGAACCAATTTTACCGGGAAACAGTACTGTCTTCAATATGGAATGGGATGCACAGGTGCCTTTGCAGGTGCGACGTTCTGGAAGGGATAGTTCGGAAGGCGTTGCGTTAACGATGACGCAATGGTACCCTAAACTGGCCGAGTACGATTTTGAAGGATGGCATGCAGATCCATACATTGGCCGTGAATTTCACGGGGTATGGGGCAATTTCGATGTTACCATAACAATAGATGCAGACTATACCATTGGCGGAACGGGCTATCTTCAAAACCCAGCAGAGGTTGGGCATGGCTACACAGCACCCGGACAAAAATGGATGAAACCTAAAAAAGGTAAATATACTTGGCACTTTTTAGCGCCAGATGTTCACGATTTTGCTTGGGCAGCAGATAATGAATATGTGCACGATACCTACCCAGGACCGAACGGCGTAACGCTTCACTTTTTCTATAAAAACAATCCTGAAATTGCCGAAAACTGGAAAAACCTACAGCCCAAAACTGCAGCTTTAATGGAATTTTTCAACGAGCAGGTTGGGGAATATCCCTATGAGCAATATTCAGTAATCCAAGGCGGAGACGGCGGAATGGAATATGCCATGAGCACAATGATTACCGGTGGTCGTGAATTTGGTAGCTTGGTAGGCGTAACCGCCCACGAGCTTGCACATTCTTGGTTTCAATTTGTTTTGGCTACAAATGAGCTAAAACACGAATGGATGGATGAAGGATTTACCTCATATATTTCTGATGAGGCAATGAATTATGTAATGGAAGAAAACAAACCGAATCCCCATGCAGGTTCATACAGAAGCTATCTCTATATGGCCACTAGTGGAAAGGAACAACCGCTTAGTACACATGCAGATAGATACGCCAGCAACCGTGCTTACGGTATAAATGCATATAGCAAAGGTTCTGTTTTTTTAACGCAATTGGGATACATTATTGGCCCAGAAAATCTTTCAAAAACCTTAAAACGTTACTATTCTGAATTTAAATTTAAGCACCCTACGCCAAACGACTTTATCCGTGTAGCCGAGAAGGTTTCCGGTTTTGAATTGGATTGGTATTTAATGGATTTTGCACAAACAACAAATACTATTGATTATGGTATAAAAACTGTTGAAAAGGTTGGCGAAAACACCCAAATTACCTTGGAAAGAATTGGTTTGATGCCGATGCCAATAGACCTTTATGTAAATTATGAAGACGGTAGCCAAGAATTATTTTACATTCCGTTGCGAATGACTTGGGGTGAAAAACCGAATCCATTTACAGATTTACAGCGCACCGTTTTAGGAGATTGGGCATGGGCATACCCAACCTATACTTTTGAAATAAAGAACGGAAAAAAAATAAAAAATATGATGATAGATGCCACCCGAAGAATGGCAGATATTAATCCGGACAATAATTTGTGGGAAGCTCCCTAACCCTAAATCGGGGAAATTTTTGAAATGAAATTAGACCTCACAGGTTTTAAAAATCTGTGAGGTCTATCTTTTTATATATTTACAGTGTGAACCAAAAATTTCCAAAAAACCAAAAATTAAAAAGCTCCAAAACGATTGAAAAATTGTTTTTGGAAGGTAAAACCCATTCTAAATTTCCTATTAAATTCTTTTTCATTCCAAATGAAGATATAGAGGAAAACCTTGCCGCCTTCGCCGTTCCCAAACGAAATTTTAAATTGGCGGTAGACCGTAATCGCATAAAACGCCAACTTCGGGAGGCGTATAGACTCAATAAGCACATTACAGATGAAATTCACGGCAAGAATTTTGTGATGCTCTTTCTTTACTTAGGAAAAATTAAACCGCAATACGCCGAGCTGGATAAAACCATGGTTAGATTGCTAAAAAAATTACGGGATGAAAATAGTTAGCTTTTTAATTTTCGCATTTGTATTGGCATGTTCGCAAGGAGATTCAACAGAAAGAATTGAATCTGAAGAAGGTGTCTTCACCCAACAATTAATGCCAACAGATGCTGCCGAAGGTTATGTTACAAAGTCAGTAGATGTTTCCGAAGACCAAAAAATAATCAAGACCGCACGCTTGGTTTTTGAGACCAAAGATGTGGATGCTACGCATAAAAAAATGCTGCAACTTGCTGCAAAATATAAAGGCTTGGTGCAAAGTGACAACAGCGGCAAAGACTACAACCGTATTTATAAAGATTTAACTGTTAGAATACCGACCGAAAATTTCCAGGCATTTATTACTGGTGTTTCCGATGGAGTTGAATATTTTGACCAACGCACCATTACGCGCCAAGATGTTTCTGAAGAATTTGTAGATCTACAAGCCCGTTTAAAAGCAAAACGCACCTTGGAAGATCGATATCTTGAATTGTTGAAGAAAGCAAATTCTGTAACTGAAATGCTTGAAATAGAACGCGAACTTTCAAACATTCGCGAAGAAATTGAGGCAAAACAAGGGCGTTTGCAGTATCTTGAGAACAAGGTTTCAATGAGCACGGTTAATATTGAATTTTATAAAATTACTGCAGATACGGGCGTAACCCAGTCTTACGGCCAAAAAATGAAGCACGCATTGCAAGGGGGCTGGAATGGTATTTCAGTGTTTTTCTTGGGCATTTTATACCTTTGGCCCCTGTTTTTCCTTGGTATAGTAGTAGTTATCGTACTTCGTATATTTCTGAAGAAGAAAAAAAGAAATTAAAAAAGTTATTTCATGGCTGGTTTATTAATCTTCTTAATAACCCAATAACAAATAACTCATTAACATAAAAATGATGAAAAAAAGAATCTTAGTACCCATAATAGCTGTCGGGATATTTTTTACCACGGTAAGTTTTAAAAGTGATTTTTTTGAAATAGCCAAACAGATTGAAATATTCACTACCCTCTTCAAGGAACTAAACATGAATTACGTGGACGAAGTTACTCCGGCCACGCTTATGGACAAGGCTATTAAAGGCATGCTGGACGATCTGGACCCATATACCGTTTATTGGAACGAACAGCAGGTAGAAGACGCTAAAATCAATAATTCGGGCACTTATACGGGTATTGGCGCGATAGCCCAGAGTAGAAAGGACAAAATTATAATTATTGAGCCTTATAAAGATTATCCGGCAGATAAAGCTGGATTAAAAGCGGGCGATGAAATTATAAAAATAGGAAATACTACCATTGCAAATTTGGAAGACGATGCGGGCGAATTGTTGAAAGGCGCCCCGGGTTCAAAAGTAGAGGTAACCTATTTACGCCAAGGAAAAACAGCTACAACCACCATAACCCGCGATGCGGTAGAAATTAAGGCGGTTCCTTTTTATAAACTAATTAATAACGACATTGGTTATATCGTACTCTCGCAATTTAACAGCAAAACTACTTTTGAAACCAAAGCAGCTTTGGTCGATTTAAAATCGCAAGGTGCCAAAAAAATAATATTGGATTTGCGCGGAAACCCGGGAGGGTTATTGAGTGAAGCCATAAATATTGTAAATCTTTTTGTAGACAGGGATGAAGTAATTACAACTACAAAATCTATTATTGAAAAATACAACCAAACCTATAAAACCAAATACGAACCTGTAGATAAGGAAATTCCATTAGTGGTTTTGGTAAATGGAAGAAGTGCCTCTGCCAGTGAAATTGTTTCTGGTGGCTTGCAAGATTTGGATAGGGCAGTAATTGTGGGCGCGCGCAGTTTCGGAAAAGGATTGGTACAACGTCCGAAAAAATTGACCTATGGCACCCAGTTAAAAGTAACCATTTCACGCTACTACACGCCCAGCGGTCGTAGTATTCAGGCATTAGATTATTGGCACCGCGATGAAAATGGCGATCCAATTCGAAAGGATGCGAAAGAATATAACGCCTATAAAACCAAGGGTGGAAGAACCGTTTATGATGGCGGAGGAATACTTCCTGATATTCAATTGGAATCTGCAGTTTACAGCCCAATTACCACGGCCTTGCTTAAAGACAATGTAATTTTTGATTATGCCACAAAATACTACTACAGCCATCAAATGACCGATTCAAAAAACTTTAAGTTCACGGAAGCCGATTTTCAGGATTTTCTAAAGTTTTTAAAAGCCAACAATTTTGAATATGAAACGGAGACTGAAAAGAAATTCGCCGAAGGTTTAAAAATGGCCGAAGACGACGACTTAAGCAAAGAAATTACAGCATCCTACAATCAACTAATGACATCAATAGATAATGCCAAGGACAAAGCTATTATTGATAAAAAGGTTGAAGTAGAATCGCTTTTAACCGATGAAATTTTGAAGCGCTATTTTTACCGCGAAGGTCTTTATAATTACCAAATTGAACACAATCCCGAAATTTTGGAAGCAGTTTCAGTCTTAAATGATGAAGCTAGATATAGAAAAATATTAAAATAGTTTTCCTATCAAAAAGGGACAAATTATTTCTTTATAACCCTAAACGACTGTATCTCTTTCTCTCCAATTTGTAATATATAAGTGCCGGTAGCTAATTCCGAGATAGTAATTTTAGAATTTTTATTTTCTAAATTGCCTTTCATTACTGTTCTGGCTGTGGAATCAATAATGGTAAAATTTAAAGGATAGTTATTTCGGGTATTTAATATTTCAATATAAGACGAGGCTGGATTCGGATAAATTTTGAATTGATCAAATTCAGTCGTTGAAATATTAAGTTGCTGGTCTAAATATTTGGTAATTATAAA
>CAXBDO010000080.1:0-8798 GCA_963974165.1 uncultured Aequorivita sp. | reverse complement strand
ATGGATTCTCATATAATTATTTGAAGAGTTTATGAGGTTAAAGTTAAGATGTAAAGATACTTTTTCTAATGCTGATTTCAGAATATGAAAGTAGGATTGTCTTTATGAATTTTATATTTCGCCCCTACGGGACTTGGTCTAAACTGGAGACATTTTTTTACCGATATTTAATGCCTAAAGGCATAAAGCTTAAAAAGTAAAACATACTACTTCAAAGTGGGAGTAACTCAGGGCAGAAGTTGACATACTGTAAACTGCAACAGCCAACTATTTCTGCGGCGGATATTTGGAGAGTAATTTTTGGATTATCGCAAAATAATATGTCTCCTTTTGCTCCGGGGTTGCGCGTTCCTTCATTTCGCCATCAACCACGGCTTGCCACACCAAATCGTCTTTTTCAGTGCATTTAAACCGGAATCTATAGTAGGGAAATAATTGTAGCTGGTATACTTTGAAAAATCTACTTGTTTGTCATAATCTACCGCAACAGTAGCGCCGCACGATATTAAAAACAATGATAGAAATAGGATAGAAAGGAACTTCATGGCAATTTTCTTTTCAATAAAAATACATAAAAACCAAGGAGATATATTTTAGAAAAGGTTAAAGTTGAAGTACCGCCTTCCCTTAAAAACGCCTTCAAATAAAATTGAATCGCCCTCTGTTAATTTTCCATCGGGATTTTAATGAGCGTTTCTACCCCAGAACCGTCTGCACTATTTCGCACCTCAAAAACATAATCGGTGCCGTACAGATTGCCCAATCTGTCATTAATATTCGCTAAACCAAGCCCGCGTTTCAACAACAAGCTATGGGTAACCGAAACAGGCGCGCCATTGTTTTCAACTTTTATAATTAGGGTTTTTCCTTCTGCATAAATTTTAACCACTATTTCCAGATCGGTATGGTTAAAATCGTAGCCGTGCTTTATGGAATTTTCGAGTATAGGCTGTAATAATAGGGCGGGCACCATTTTTGAAAGCAGCGATTTATCTATTTCGGTCGTAATTTTTAAATGATCTGAAAACCGCACTTTTATAATATTAAGGTAGAATTCCAGAATGCGGAGTTCCTTTTCCAACGGAATGCGGTTGCTATCATTGTCATAAAGTATTTCCCTTAAGAAATCGCTTAAATCTGCAATGGTATCTTTTGCTTTCCCAGCATCAATATCGGTGAGTACCGCTATAGAGTTTAGGGTGTTAAATAGAAAATGGGGCTGTAATTGGGAAGAGAGCATCTTCATACGGGTGTTAACCAATTGCGCTTCCAACTTGCCCTGCTTTTTCTCGGCTTTTTTTACCTCCTTCACATAATAATAAGTATAGATAATAAAGACCATTGCGAAGTAAATAAGGAAGTTTAGGTCTATTACGTACATAAACCTAAAGATGCTGCGTTCAAAGTCGTATTCGGCAAAAGTTAGTTTTCCTGCCATTATAAAATATATATCTATTATCAACCTTATTACTATACCAATTAGCAACGAAAATAAAATATGGGTGGAGATAATCTTGGTCCAAGAGTAATTTTTACGCAGAAACCGCTTGGTGCTTATGGCAATGAGGGTCATAAAACTAACCACGATTACATAATCAAAAAGCAGGTTGTCTATTAAAAACTTAGACCAGGAAAAATTGTAGGTAGGTTCGAATCCAAACACTATCATATAGGCGGTTTTGGCTATTAAAACCAAATCAAACAAAGCATAGAAACCGCCCAAAAGCAGCACCAATTTTAGGTCTATGTATTTCTTTTTAAGATTGTATTTTTTTTTCATATTCCTACTTTTTGCAGAAAGTCCTTTTTATACGATTTGCTGATGTGCAGCAAATTATTGTCTACCATACGCGCATCAATTTCAGAAAATTCGGAATGAACAATTTCCTTCACATGCTGCAGGTTTACGATGCTGGACCGGTGAATCCGTACAAATTTATTGCCGTCTAAAGATTCGCATAGATTATTAAGGGATTCGCGGAGTACGTATTTTTTGTTTTCAACAAATATCTCGGCATAACTGCCCGAGGCGGTTATATACATAATATCTGAAGGGTTTAGCAATATGGTTTTATTGCCTTGTTTTATGGGCAGTTTTGTTTGTGCCTCTTTAGTTTGTGATTTGCTTTTGTATAAATTGAAAAGTTCAATGAATCGTTTCTCAAAGTTTTCATCTGCTTCATGGGCCGATATTTTTCTGATTTTTTCAATAGTCCTAAAAAATCGTTCGTCCTTGAAGGGTTTCAAAAGAAAATCGAAAGCGTCTACATCAAAGGCCTTTAAGGCATAATTATCATAAGCCGTAACAAAAATAACTATGGGTTTTGGCGAAAGGGTTATTTTCTGCAAAACTTCAAAGCCGTTCATGTCTTTCATATTGATATCCAGAAAAATGAGGTCGGGCCGTTTTTGGTCAATTTCGGCAATGGCGCTTTTTCCGTTGGAACATTCGCCCAATACTTCTACATCTGGCACTTGCTGCAGCAGGTAGAGCACCCTTTTCCGGGCTAACTCTTCATCGTCTATTACAAGTGCTTTTATCATTGTATGCGGTTTATGGGGTTATGTAAGAATGCCTGTTAGGTAAAGATATTCAAAAATCGATTTCTCGCCTGTACAAAGCTGAAAATATGAAAGTTCCATTATAAAAAGACCCTCAGCCTATTAAGGTCTGACGGTCTTTTTGCAAATTGCCAACCATTGTACTTTTAATTTATAGCAACCCCCACATCGCTGCTTCGGGCTTCAATTTTAAGGGTCTGCTTTTCCCTTCCATTTTCAAGCTTAATTTTATAGGTGGCATTGGCCAAGATTTCACCTTTGGTACGTGCAGTGTATTTGGTTTTCGTCAAAGTCCAGCCCTCGTAGGTTTGGTGCACATCGTTTCTTATGTATGGTGGCAGCACCACATTTTTAAATTGCTGGCGGGTTTCCAACAGTTTGCCGTTCTTGTCGAAATCTGCTTCCAAAGAGCCGTGTGTACTTTTAAAGGTTACCAAATACGCATTGTAGCGCTTATCTGCCGTATGGTTTATAAAACTTTGAATGTCGAAATTTGCATTCATAAATCCAATGGGGTCTTTCGCAAACTGGCGGCCCAGTCTTTCATTTACCTCATAGATATAACTGTCGCCGTCTTGGTCTACTACAACATTCAAGGGCGCATAGAAAAGTCGGGTTTCATCTAGCACCGTAACTTCTTGGGCGCTGAGCATGGTGGCGGTCAAAATTAATGTAATGGAAATAATTAGAGTTTTCATAACTGATATTTTTAAGATTAATAACTTGATTTACAATCTGTAAACTACTGATCAGGTATTTTTACAACCACTAAATTAAAGGAAGAGTTCGCTCCTTTTATTTAAATGATGTGAACGTCTAATTTTGGGTGTTGGAATTATGGGATATTGGTTTGAAGTAGAATTTTTAGCTTAATTAAACTGAGAAAACCTTGAAATTCAATTACTTAAAATAATAATATGAAGGGATTTAGAAGAAAGGTACATTGTCTCCCCGAGCGCAGTCGAGGGGTTATGCGGGAGTAGAAGTATAACCAAGAGTAGGTCTCGACTGCGCTCGACCTGACACTTTTTAAGAATTCTGCAAGCTGAATGGCTATTGGTAAAAAATGAGCTGAAAGTATAGACTGCCTTTGACCTACCAAGAGGGTATTAATTAAGCATTTTCCATAGCTTATCCTTCAACTCCGTCAACCCTTGATGGGCTACTGAAGAAATAAACATATATGGAATGTCCTTAAATTCTTTGTCCAGAATTTTTTTCATTTCGGCCTTAAGTTCATCATCAAGCATATCGCTTTTGCTGATGGCTACCAAACGTTCTTTGTCTAAAAGTTGTGGATTGTAACGGCGAAGCTCATCTACCAATACTTCGTACTGTTGTTTAATATCTGGCGCATCTGCCGGTACTAAAAACAGCAGCGTAGAGTTTCTTTCAATATGTCTTAAAAAACGATGGCCAATGCCTTTTCCTTCGGCGGCGCCTTCAATAATTCCGGGAATATCGGCAACTACAAAAGTTTTGAAATCGCGGTATTCCACTATACCCAAGTTGGGTTTTAGTGTGGTAAATTCGTAATTGGCAATCTTTGGTTTTGCGGCGGTTATAACCGATAACAACGTAGATTTTCCCGCATTTGGGAAACCTACCAAACCAACATCGGCAAGTATTTTTAATTCAAGAATAATATCTACCTCTGCCCCTTCCTCTCCAGGTTGCGAATAACGTGGGGTTTGGTTGGTAGCAGTTTTAAAATGCGCGTTCCCAAGTCCGCCGCGACCGCCTTTTGCTACAATTTTTTCTTCCCCATCTTCGGTAAGTTCAAAGAGAATTTCTTCGGTTTCCTTATCGCGCACCACTGTGCCCAACGGCACTTCAATATATACATCGGCCCCATCTGCTCCGGTACTGGTTTGTTTGCTACCGGCGCTTCCGTGTTCTGCCTTAAAGTGTCTTTTAAATTTTAAATGGTAAAGCGTCCAAAGGTTTTTGTTTGCCTTTACAATTACGTGCCCACCACGACCGCCATCACCACCATCGGGGCCACCTTTGGGAATATATTTTTCCCGCCTCATGTGCTTACTGCCCTGCCCTCCCTTTCCGGAAGTAACATGAACCTTTACGTAATCTACAAAATTGCCTTCAGTCACTTTTTATTGTTTATTGTTTATTGTTTATTGAGTTATTAGTTACTTAACGATGTAATTGATTCCCCCTTTGGGGTTATCGGGCTTATAGATTATCTATTACCTTGCTCAACCTTTCGGTTATTTCTTCAATACTGCCCACGCCATTAACTCCAAAATATTTATCCTGTTTTTGGTAATAGTTCTTTAAAATGGCAGTTTCGTTATAATATACTTTTATACGGTTGCGGATAATTTTTTCATCGGCATCGTCTGCCCTGCCGCTTGTTTTACCGCGCTCCAGTAAACGTTGTACCAAAACCTCATCATCAACTTCCAATGCCACCATGGCGTTTATCTGGGTGTCCTTGTCGTCCATTAAATGGCCAAGGGCATCTGCCTGCGCCTCCGTTCTTGGGAAACCGTCAAAAATAAAACCGTTGGCATCGCTGTTTTTGTCTACCTCGTTGCTAAGCATGTCTATGGTAATTTCATCTGGCACCAATTTTCCCTTTGCCATAAACGATTTGGCTAAGTTCCCCAATTCGGTTTCATTTTTAATGTTATACCGAAAAACATCGCCTGTAGAAATGTGTACCAGATTGTATTTTTCCTTTAAAAATGTAGCTTGGGTTCCTTTTCCTGCACCGGGAGGGCCAAATAAAATTATATTAGTCATTGCTGTGGTTTAATAGATAAAAAAATGAAGTCGCAAATTTACGAAATATAAGGCAGTTGCAGTTATAACAGTAAAGAAATAAAAAAAGGCAGTATTCAATTATAGCTCTATTAGGTTTTTCTATCTTTTTCCAGTAATAGAAAAAATCTAAACAGACACAATAAATAGTGATTTCGTCGATTCGCTGCTACTTCTTCAATTAATCCGGATATATTTTGGTTTTATTATTTAAATTAGCCGCTTATTTAACTAAAACTTTCTAATTATGATTAAAAAAACTACTCCATTTTTTTCTAACTTACAAATTGTTGCTCTCGTGTGTGCCTTTTTTGGGTTTACAGCCGCAAACGCACAATATTGCGTACCCGCAATTAACTGTACTGATGGCGATTTAATACTGAATGTAGATTACGCAGGAATTTCTAATGCTTCCAATTGTAGCACAAATGGGTATGGAGATTATACCACAACTGTAAATCCAGCTGAAGTTGAAGTAGGCGGAACAAACACTATGGCTGTTCTAGTAGGGGCAGGATGGCAGTTTGAAACTGTTGGAGTATGGATTGATTTGGATGACAACCAAACCTTCGATACTAACGAATTCTATTTAATAGGAACCGGCTCTGATAGTGTTGTTGAAGGGGATATCGAAATTCCTGGCGGTACTGCTCCTGGAACCTATAGAATGAGAATAAGTGTATTGGCTTCAGACGTTCCCCACGACGATCCTTGTTTCAACGATCCAGGTAACTTCGGTGAATTCGAAGACTACTTAGTTAATGTAAGCGACCCCTTAAGCACTCCAGATCTTGACTTTTCTCAAAGTCTTATTGCATTTAAAAGTGGAAACACTTTAAATATTAACGCAGGAACGATTATTGGTAAAGTTGAAGTTTTTGACCTTACCGGTAAATTAATAGCATCTCAAAATGAAATTGCTTCCAGAGATGTTGCTATCAACCTATCTGCTTCAAACCAAGTTTTATTGGTGAAAGTACAGTCACAAGAAGGTTACACTACAACTAAGAAAGTAATTTTCTAATTGTTAAAGACCATTAAAAAGAAAAGCTTTGGGAAATCCCCAAAGCTTTTTTTTATTCTATATCCTCCTAAATAACTGCGCCCACGGCTTTATAGAGAAAGCTTACCAAGGCATTCCAGAGTTTTTCTAGGGTAACAGCCATGATGCCCTTAAGGGTGTTTACAAAGTTAGCAGCCATGGCCTCCAGCCCGTCCAAAAAGAACTCTTTAAGATCGTCTGTAATTTCGCCGCTGGCAATACCTTTTTGGATAATATCGGTTTGTCTGGCCAAGGCTTCCAATTGGCGGTCGCTAAACCCGCGCACGGTAGAAATATCCTTTTCCAAAATGCCGGAAGTAAGATCTTTTATTTCACCTATTATTTTAAGTACATTTTCGCCATAGCCTTATCTTTTTAAGAAACTTTCATACGTTATTGCCTGGTCCAAATAAATTTCAATCTGCCCTTTAAAGGCTTGCAGCACTATGGGTTTTAGCCCTTGCTCCCTATCGGTTTCCTTCATTTTTTTATAGGTAACGGCTATCTGCTCAAAGGCGAAGGCACTGGGGTAATCGCCCGCTATGGGGTTGCTGCCCTTGGAAGCCAGCATGGCATTTATCTTGTCTAATGCTGCACTTTCCGGCAAGGGCCGGGCCTTAGCCTGCAGTTTAAGCGATTCAAATGCGCCAATTAAAACGTTGTAAATAGGTTCTCTTTCCGCATAACTCTCACTGTCGGTGCCTCCGTCAACCTGGGCGAAAAACCGCATCGCAAGATCGGTGCTTGTGGTAACCTTATCTACAATTGCCTGATCGTAAGCCGGCGCCAAAGTAACTTCGCAGGCGGTAAAAAAGAAGATACTAAAAATGGCGAGGAAAGAGAACTGAAGCTTGATAGATTTCATAATGCCAATTTACAAAGAGGCACTAAGTTAGTGATTAGTAATTAATTACAACCCATTTTTTCTATTTTCCCATTCCTTTTTGGTCAAAATATAGAAATGGTGCCGTATGCCCTCGTACATAAATTCATTCACTCTGTGTAGTCCAACCTTTTGTAGGATATGGTTGGAAGCAATATGCGCCACATCTGCAATGCCCACAATTTCGTCGAGACCCAATTCCTTAAACCCGTGATTTAGGGAAGCTAGCGCAATTTCGGAAGCATAGCCTTTTCCCCAGTGATTTTTCAACAGCCTATAGCCAAGATCATAATACTGGGTTTTGCCGTTTACAACATCGGTTATAAGCCGAAAGCCGCTCCAGCCAATAAACTCGCCGCTTTCTTTTTCAACAACCGCCCATCTGCCAATGCCATTTTCTTGATATTGTTGTTTAACCGAGTCTATATATTTTTGCGCTTCGGCAATGGTGGCAATAGGTTTGTTGCCCAAAAAAGTATGCACCTCGGCATCAGAATCCATCGCAAACATTGCGTTTACGTCTTCATCTTCAATATCGCGCATATAGAGCCGCTCTGTTTCTAGGTGGATTTTCATTGTTGCCTATCGCTCAAAATCGCCCTTGGTTAATCCATTGTTGAATTTAATATCGGTCCAATTTACTTCTATCCAAGGCTCATCTGTTAGGGCAGCCTCCCAAGTAGATTTTTTGTAAAGACGCTTGGTGGGGATTAACAATCCATCTATTTCCTCATATTGAAGCTGCATTAAAAACGGGGTTTCCATTACGCCAAAATCTACCACGCTAAACAGAAATTGATCAACAAGGCCCGTTTCCTTGTTTATGTAAAGCTGATAAACATCCGTTGGCTTTTCATTGGTAGTTTCAAAACTGATTTTTACGACCTCATAGGGGTTTTCGGCTAGAGTGACTTCGCCCAAGTATTCATAATTCAGGCCCGGATCCAATAATTTCTGAAACATGGTAAACCAATAAAAATTGGTTGGCCTGTTAAACGCCACCCGTTTTAAGCGGGTACTATCATTTAAAATCTCGCCCTTGTGCTTTAGCCAATATTCGCGCCCATCATAGCCCTGCTCAATATTGCCTTCCAAATCTGGGAAAGTGCGCTGGTGCTGGGTGTATAGGCCGTAAGATAGTTCGCCATCGAACAGATATTTTTCGGTAGAGGTATCTGTACCGCCATCGGGGGTTTTGTAGGTATAAGTATAAATTACATCCTTTTTCTGCGCCAAGGTATTATAATCGCCCACTTTTAGAACCATTTTATATACCAACTCCTCCCCTTTGTTTTCAAAGGTGGGGGTGGTTTCGGTGGTAGTAATTGCCTCGGAGGTATCTGTTTTCGGTTTGTCTTTACAGGAAAAAAGAAATGTGCTTAGCAGTATTGTTGTTAAAAGATGAAATTTCATAGTGTTTGTTTTTGTGCCGAACGCAAAAAATTATTTTTGCGCCCATTAAAATAAGCGCCAAAGATAGGGGAAACAAGTTTTACAGAATTGTGATGGTGAAAGGGCGTTAGATTAAAA
>CAXBDO010000079.1:0-8887 GCA_963974165.1 uncultured Aequorivita sp. | reverse complement strand
TACGGTTTCTGAAGCTGTGGAAAAAACCGGTGCCGATACCACTATTATTTTTGTACCACCCGCTTTTGCTGCAGACGCCATTATGGAAGCTGCAGACGCAGGCATTAAAGTAATAATTACAATAACTGAAGGAATTCCTGTGAAGGATATGATTACCGCTTCAGATTATATTAAAGATAAAGACTGCCGTTTAATTGGCCCAAACTGCCCAGGGGTTATTACTCCAGGGGAAGCAAAGGTTGGTATTATGCCAGGATTTGTATTCAAAAAAGGAACTGTTGGTATTGTTTCTAAATCTGGAACGTTAACCTATGAGGCGGCAGATCAAGTTGTAAAACAAGGTCTAGGAATTACAACGGCTATTGGTATTGGTGGCGATCCAATTATAGGGACAACCACTAAACAAGCTTTGGAAATGTTGATTATGGATCCAGAAAGCGAAGCGGTTGTTATGATTGGAGAAATTGGAGGTCAGCTGGAAATTGATGCTGCCAATTGGTATAAAAATAGTGGGATTAAAAAACCTGTTATTGGTTTTATTGCTGGTGAAACTGCACCTGCAGGCCGTACAATGGGCCACGCTGGAGCAATTGTTGGCGGAAGCGATGACACTGCACAGGCGAAGAAGAAAGTAATGCGCGAATGTGGTATTCACGTTGTTGATTCTCCTGCAGAAATTGGTAAGAAAGTTAAGGAAGTTTTAGGATAAGACTCTAAAATTAAAACATAAAAAGCCCTGTGAAATTCACAGGGCTTTTTTTATGGAGAACCCGCAACCTTTTGTTATATTTGAATCCCCGCCTTTTTTGGGGTTTTTAATTCATAAATGTCTGGTCGAGCGCAGTCAAGACCAATTTTGTTTAAATCAAATTTTTTATATGAAATTATTAGAAGGAAAAACAGCAATAATTACAGGCGGAAGCCGCGGAATAGGAAAAGGAATAGTTGAAACTTTTGCCCAGCACGGCGCCAATGTAGCTTTTACATATAGCTCCTCGGCCGAAGCGGCAAATGCGCTGGCAGATGAAATTTCGAAAACAGGTGTAAAGGCTAAGGCTTATAAAAGCGACGCCGCTTCGTTTGACGATTCACAAAAATTGGCAGAGGAAGTTTTAAAGGATTTTGGAAGTATCGATATTCTTATAAATAACGCCGGAATTACTAAGGACAACCTGTTGATGCGTATTTCTGAAGATGATTTCGATAAGGTTATTGAGGTTAACCTGAAATCGGTTTTTAATATGACGAAAGCCGTTCAACGTACAATGCTTAAGCAACGCAAAGGCTCAATAATTAATATGAGTTCTATTGTTGGAGTAACCGGAAACGCAGGACAGACCAATTATGCGGCTTCTAAAGCGGGGATTATTGGCTTTTCGAAATCAGTTGCCTTGGAACTTGGTTCGCGCGATATTAGAAGTAATGTGATTGCTCCAGGTTTTATTGAAACTGAAATGACAGGGAAACTTGATGAAGATACCGTACAAAGTTGGCGTGATGGAATTCCATTAAAGCGCGGCGGTACGCCAGAAGATATAGCAAATGCCTGTGTTTTCCTTGCAAGTGAGCTTTCTGCTTACGTTACTGGGCAAGTCCTGCACGTAGATGGAGGAATGCATACGTAGGGTCCGGGGTTAAGAGTTAGGTGTTAAGAGTTAAGAGTTAAGGGTGGGATGTTAGGTGTTAAGTGTTATGTGTAAGAGGTTAAGTATTAACTATCCAATATAAATTAAATATATCCTGTAACCAGAAACCTGCAACCTGTATCCTGCAATCTGAAACCTTCAACCTTCAACCTGAAACCTTCAACCTGAAACTTGCAACCTGAAACTTGCAACCTGAAACCTGAAACCTGAAACTATAAACCAGAAACCACTTTAGTGACCACAACTACCATACTTTATATAATCATCGCCGGAGTACTATCAATTGCTCTGGCGGTTTTTATGTATGGCTATCGGTCCAAACAAAAAGGATCGCTACAATGGATTTTGGGTGCATTGCGATTTGTAACGCTGTTTTCAATTCTACTTTTACTTATAAACCCAAAATTTAAGAGTGAAACCTATACTATAGAAAAGCCGAAACTTCCCATTTTAATAGACAATTCCGCTTCGGTAGTAGCAATGGAACAGACTGAAAATGTTACATTATTACTTCAAAAAATAAGAGAAAACACTGCGTTAAACGATAAATTCGACCTTATTTATTATTCTTTCGGAAGCGATTTCCGCGAAAGCGATTCCCTTTCATTTACAGATAAAAACACCAATATTTCCAAGGCTCTTGCTTCGGTTAATGAGCTCTTTAAAAATCAGGTTTCACCTACAATTTTAGTTACAGATGGAAATCAGACCCTCGGAACCGATTATGAATTTTCCTCAGCATCATTTAAAAATAATATCTATCCATTAATACTGGGCGATTCCATAAAATATACCGACTTAAAAATAGAGCAATTAAATACCAATAGGTATGCCTTTCTTAAAAATCAATTTCCTGTTGAAGTAATTCTAACATACAGCGGCACAAGTCCCGTTAATTCTGAATTTATAGTCACCCAAGGTGCTGCGACGGTTTATCGCGAAAAAATTTCTTTCTCCGAAACCCAGTCCTCAAAAACCCTCAGTTTTACACTTTCGGCAAATTCCGTTGGGCTTCAAAAATACCACGCACAAATTCTTCCGCTTTCGGATGAAAAAAACAAAACCAACAACGACAAACAGTTCGCTGTTGAAGTAATAGACCAAGCTACCAATGTTTTGGTTGTGAGCAAAATTACCCATCCAGATTTGGGTGCGCTAAAAAAGGCAGTTACCAGTAATGAGCGACGTACAATTAGTTTTAAAAAACCCAACGAAGCCATAAGTATTTTGAACGATTACCAGCTTGTAATCCTTTACCAACCCGATCGAAGCTTCGCCCAAGTCTTCACCGAAATTGAAAAAACAAATAAAAATTCTTGGGTAATTTCGGGCTTGCAGACCGATTGGTACTTTTTAAATGGGGCCCAGGATGCGTATACCAAGGAATCTTCAAACCAAAATGAAGATGTTCAAGCAGAAATAAACAACAATTATGGAACCTTCGCGGTAGAAGATATTGGCTTTACCGATTTTCCGCCATTGCATACTGAATTTGGCGCATTAAACATTAGCGTTCCACACGAAGTAATGCTTGCGCAAACAGTAAATGGGCTTGCCAATGGCAGTCCGTTATTGGCAACAATAGAAATAAACGGCAAACGCGACGCTATTTGGGATGGAGAAGGTTTTTGGAGATGGCGGGCGCGCAGTTTTCTGGAAACAGAAAGCTTCCAGGGATTTGACGATTTTATAGGGAACCTTGTACAATATTTGGCTTCAAACAAACGTAGAAGCAGATTGGAAGTAGCATCAGAGACATTTTATTACAACAATAACCCTATAAAAATTTCGGCCCAGTATTTCGATAAAAATTATGTTTTCGACAATCGTGCGTCGTTAAATATTTCAGTAAAGAATAATGAAACCGAAAAGCAAACAGTTTTCCCAATGCTCTTGCGCAATAATTACTATGAAGTAGACCTTAATAGCCTTCCGGCAGGGGAGTATGCCTATACGGTTTCGGTTTTAAACGAAGCAGTTTCCAGCAGTGGCAGTTTTACCATTTTAGACTTTAATGTAGAACAACAATTTTTGAATGCCGATGTTTCCAAACTACAGCGGGTCGCAAAAAATACAGATGGAAAAGCCTATTTTTCAACTGAAAGCGATTTGTTAATTCAGGCTTTGGTTGAAAATACTAACTACCAAAACATTGAAAGAAGCGAACTAAAAGTGGTACCTTTGCTGGATTGGAAATATCTCCTCTTGCTCATCGTTCTTGCCCTCGCTGCAGAATGGTTTATCAGAAAATATAACGGACTCATCTAATAATTAATTAATAGAAAAATATATAATGGAAAAATTACCCAAACTTACAATACCCGTAATAGTAGGAGTTATTTTGCTGATTATTTTAGTAGCAAAATCATCTGTAACTATTAGCTCCGGACATGCCGGAGTGCTATATGAAACCTTTGGCAATGGTGTGGTAACAGACGAGCCTCCGCTAGGGGAAGGTTTTCATATAATTGCGCCTTGGAACAGGGTTACAGTTTATGAAGTACGCCAACAGGAATTAAGCGAAAAGATGCAAGTGCTTTCTTCTAACGGACTTGAAATAAAGTTAGATGCTTCAGCTTGGTACCAACCAATTGCGACTGATGTTGCAAAACTTCACCAGGAGAAAGGTGAAAACTATTTGCAGCGTGTTATTCAACCCGCAATACGTAGTGCAGCAAGAAGCGTTGTAGGCCGTTATACGCCAGAACAGCTTTATTCTACAAAGCGTGATGCTATACAGACAGAAATTTTTGAGGAAACGAAAAAAATCTTGGACAAGCAATACATTCAGTTGAATGAAATACTGGTTCGCGATGTAACCTTACCGGCAGCCATTAAGGACGCTATTGAACGCAAATTGCGCCAAGAGCAGGAATCTTTGGAATATGAGTTCCGTTTGGAAAAAGCAACCAAAGAAGCTCAAAAGGTTAGAATTGAAGCTCAAGGTAAAGCAGATGCGAATGCTATTTTAAGTGCGTCGTTAACAGACAAAGTACTTCAGGATAAAGGTATTGATGCTACTTTAGAGCTATCAAAATCACCGAACGCTAAAGTAATCGTAATTGGTTCAGGCGACAGCGGAATGCCCCTAATTTTAGGGAATAACTAAACCTTTTGTCTGGTCCAGCGCAGTCGAGACCTAAAACTATAATATTTAAAAACCCTCCTTTGTGGAGGGTTTTTTTATGGAAGATATTTAGTTGGGTTTAAAATGGTTTTTATTCGTCGCTGCTTTAAACCTTTGCTTTCTTCGAATATTACTTTCTTTTACTACATTTGAGATTAATCAATGTGGATTGGGGTATTTATATGTTTGTGGCAAAGTAAAATGATAAAAGAAATCGAATTCAAAATTTTTAAGAAAAACAATGGTTTTAAATTATCAGTGAATATTGTGATTTATTCATTATTATTTATTGGTATAGCATTCGCATATTTAGCAAACTGATATCTTGACAATAGCGTAATTGAGGGTGTTGGACAAACACTTGGAATTTTAGCTTGTATCTTAATGATATATTTTAAAATTATTCAAACGTCAAAACTAAAACCGCTCAATGGAAATTTACACAAAAAATTGAGATTCAGAACTCATGAAGTTTTAATTAATGACATAATAATCGAATTACAAGAGATTAAGAAATTTGAGTTTGTTTTAGGCGATTACTTTGATAGATTGCAATCCCAAGCTTTGGGAGACTTTAATCCAGGAAGAACGAATGGAACCTCAAACGTTTGTGAGTTAACACTATTCAACGGACAAAAAACAAAAGTAAATTTTCACCTATTCTATGAAAAGGAATTCCTAAAAATGAGAGAACTATTATTACATTATTATTCTTTAAATAAGATTCATTTTTTAAAATTAATTGAATATTTAGGAATTGAAAAATATGAAGAAATTCAAGAATTCAAGAAAGAACTACTACTAAAATTATCTATAAGTCATACGGTATAAAGGGTGAGCCTGAAAGCAGTTGTATATTTATGCGGTCGCTACAATTTTTTGACAATTTGAATAATAATAAAATAATGATTACTGGAATTAATAAAAAAAAGACGCGAAGATTCTTCTATACTAAATCTAAAATGAATCACTCCGTCTTCTGAAACGATTTTATAATCACTAATCCACAAATAACGGCCACTCCGGCCAATGCAACGGCCAAAACATTATTGCTGTAAATAAAATTACCAATGGCAAACAGCGTGCAGTAAACACCCACAACCCCAGCAAAGAAGCCAAGAATTTTCATCCCGAATCCTTTAAATTTAGATTCGTTTCCAAAGATTAAACTGTTGAAACTATTTAAGGTTTCCGCCTTTGAAGGTTTCGTTAAAAGCGTAACGGTTACCCATCCAATTGTAGTAATTACCACGCCCCATACAAGTTGCCAATGTCCGGCAATATCTATTAAAGGATTGTCCATTTTGCCATTCACAAAAAAGAAGGCGGCTATAATAAACGAGATGAGCATAGCAGCTATTTCACTATAAGGGTTAATCCTGCTCCAAAACCATCGTAAAATAAATAGCAAACCTGTACCGGCTCTAATTGAAAGAAGCAAGTTAAATCCATCGCGCGCTTCTTCCAAAACAAGCGCCAATAAACCTGCAAAAACCATCATCACAACGGTAGAAATTCTTCCAACGGCCACTTGTTCCTTATCCGAAGCTTTTTTGTTAAGGAAACGAACATAAAAATCGTTAACTACATATGAACTTCCCCAGTTTAAATGGGTTGAAATGGTACTCATAAATGCCGCAATTAGTGATGTAATTACTATTCCTAACAATCCTGCTGGCAAAAATGTAAGCATGGCCGGATAGGAAAGATCGTTTTTAACAAAAGCAGGATTTAAGTTTGGAAAGGCCGCCTGTAAACTTTCAATATTTGGAAATATAATAATGGATGCCAGCCCAATAATAATCCACGGCCAGGGACGAAGAGCGTAGTGCGCAATATTAAAAAACAGGGTGGCATAAATGGCATGTTTTTCATCTTTTGCCGCCAGCATACGCTGTGCAATATAACCCCCACCGCCCGGTTCTGCACCCGGATACCAAACGCTCCACCATTGTACCGCAAGCGGAATTATAAGTAACGGAATCAACAATTCTGGTTTTGAAAAATCTGGAAGCATTGCTGTTTTCTCGACAACGGCGGGGGGTGAGAGTAATTGTTCAATACCGCCAATTTCGGGCATATTTACAATAAAAATTGTAGCCCATATACTTCCCACCATGGCAATTATAAACTGCACAAAATCGGTTAAAAGAACGCCTTTAAATCCACCAAAAGCAGAATAAATTACAACCACTGGCGATGCGATCAACAATACTTCATAGGAGGAAAGGCCAAACATTACGTGCCCAATCTTAATTGCCGCTAAGCACACATTGGCCATAATTACAATGTTGAAGAAAACGCCAAGATATATGGCCCGAAAACCTCTTAAAAAGGCGGCGCTTTTTCCGCTGTAGCGCAATTCATAAAACTCTAAATCTGTAGTAATTCCACTTCTTCGCCATAATTTGGCATAGAAAAAAACCGTCAACATTCCCGTTAGCAGAAAACTCCACCAAATCCAGTTTCCAAAAACTCCATCTTCACGAATTACACCGGCAACAAAATTGGGAGTATCGGCCGCAAAGGTTGTGGCTACCATGCTCACGCCCAATAACCACCAAGGCATATTTCTATTGGAGAGGAAAAAGGATTTTGAATCCTTTCCTGATTTTTTCGCAACAATCAGCCCAATTGCAATAAAAACAATGAAAAATGAAATTATAATTATCCAGTCAAGAGTTTCTAAATGCATAGGAAGTACAGATTTTTAGGTTGTTTAGCTTTGGTTTGGTGAAAGTAACAAATTGCAACGAAAATTAATAAAGCGTTAAAATTTTATATCCACAGTTTTTAAACATAAATTTTGTTTAGATTTGCCCTCACAATTATGAACAAAACAGTTTTACATCATCACCATATCTACTTCCACGCTCCTGCGAGGTAATATGGCTATTGTATAACACATAACAATATTCAAAACCCGTTTGAGCAATCAAACGGGTTTTTTTTATACCCAAAACTCAACTAATAAACAATTTCAAAAAATGAAAAAATTAAAAATTGCGGTTCAAAAATCTGGTCGACTTCACGACGAATCGCTTGCCCTGCTTAAGGATTGTGGCATTAATATAGACAATGGTCGCGATCAACTAAAGGCATCTGCTTCTAATTTTCCCTTAGATATCTACTATTTGCGCAATGGCGATATTCCACAATATTTAAAAGATGGCGTGGTGGACTGTGCCATTATTGGCGAAAATATTTTGGTTGAAAAAGGGGACGATATTACAATTGCTGGAAAGTTGGGTTTTTCAAAATGCAGGGTTTCTCTGGCTGTTCCTAAAACTTCTAAATACAATTCCATTGCAGATCTAAATGGAAAACGAATCGCCACAAGTTACCCTGAAACTACCCTAAATTATTTAAAGGGGAAAGGGGTAGAGGCTGAGCTTCACATTATTAATGGCAGTGTTGAAATAGCCCCCAATATTGGACTGGCAGATGCTATTTGCGATATTGTGAGCAGCGGAAGTACACTCTTTAAAAATAATTTAAAGGAAGTGGAAGTAATTATGAAAAGTGAGGCAGTGCTTGCAGTATCGCCCAATATTTCAGAAAATACTAATCAAATTTTAAACAAGCTGCGTTTCAGGATCCAGTCGGTTTTACAAGGCCGCGATTCGCGTTATGTGCTTTTGAATGCGCCAAACGAAAAAATTGCTGAAATCATTAAAATTCTTCCGGGCGTGAAAAGCCCCACTTTGCTTCCCTTGGCTGAAGAGGGCTGGAGCAGTCTTCATTCCGTTGTAAACAAAGATACTTTTTGGGAAGTAATTGAAGAACTTAAAGCCGCAGGCGCCGAAGGGATTTTGGTATGTCCGATTGAGAAAATGATTTTGTGAGCGAGGAAATCCTAAACACGGAACACCAAATACGAAAGTTGAAATTTGAAAAATTATAATGAAAAAAATATATAATCCAAAACCTGGTAGGTGGAGTTCGCTTTTAAAAAGGCCCACCAAAACTATTGCCGATATTGAAAATACAGTGGATGAAATATTTTCTGAAGTAAGATCGAAAGGCGATGCGGCGGTTAGAAAATACACCCAACTTTTTGATGGGGTTTCCATTGAGCAATTAGCTGTTTCGGAAAATGAAATAGCTGCCGCGG